>CAYGMS010000057.1:0-10506 GCA_964350905.1 uncultured Thiobacillus sp.
GCGGCAGGGCGGCTGCTGCAGTCGAGAAGCTGGCCTGGCGGCCGCGTGAAGATCGATAAGCGAGCGGGGGAGACCTACCCGCAAGCGGTCGCTCGCAACATCGCCGGGCTCGAAGCTGCTGAACGCAACCGGCTGCGCAATCTAGTTTCGTGGGTGCGGGAGTATGAAAGGCAGGAGCAGGTCTAATGCCTGTCCCGCGAGACAGGCGCGTGCATTCCCTCAAGGCAACTTCTTTGCCGAATCTTCCGCGCGGGGATGGTAATACCTCATGATCATTTTGGGGTCTTTGTGTCCGGTAGCCTTGGCCAGTTCCAGCAATGGAAGGTGTTCGGCCAGACGCGATGTGCCTTCGTGTCGGAGATCATGAAAACGTAGATCATCAATTTTTGCTTCAACACATGCGCGGCGCCATGTTTTGGTGAATCCGTCAGAGGCTTTCCACCAATGAAAGACTCGTGCGTCGGGCAGTTTGTGGGCCGGCTTTGCGTCGGTTTTCAGTTCACTCAGCACAGCGACGGCCGCGCTGGTAAGGGGGACTTCGCGCGACGCGTCGCCGTTCTTTGTGCCGCGCTTTTCAATCCCGCGCACGATCATCACCCGCTTTTTCGTATCGATATCCTTCCACTCCACCGCCAGCAGTTCACCCAGGCGCGCGGCGGTCTCGACGGCGAAGCGAGCCAGCCAGCCGACGCGAGGCTCGCACGCTTTTAGCAATCTCTCCATTTCGTCGCCCTCAAGGCGGCGCGTACGGGGATCGCCAGTTTTCGGGCGCTTGACCTCACGGCAAGGATTGGCCGGCACTTTAATGCCCCACTCATTGCCCGCCAAATCTATGATGCGCTCCAGGAGATTAAGCTCTTTTCGCACCGTCTCATTGCCGACGTGTTTAAGTCTCTTGATCTTGTAGTTAGCAATGGCCTTGCTCGATAAGGCTGCCAGTGAATACTTGCCCAGCCCATCCTCCAATGCGTTCAGCGCCGGCCCCCAACCCTTTCCGCGCAGTGCCGGAAGCTCATCGTCGCGGTATTTTTGGAGCAGCACCGCGACCGTTGCGGCTTCGGCCGCCTTGGTGCTAACGTACACGCCACGCACCATTTCGCTTTCCGTGACAGCCACCCACGCCAACGCTTCGGATTTGGTGTCAAATCGCCCGAAGGCTGGTGGGTATCCTTCTTTGCGAACCGACGCGCGCCAGCGCGATTTAGGGTCTTTTTTATCGACCTTGGTAACTGAGCCCATTTGTCTTCACTGTGTTGGAATTGTGCTGCATATTATGCAATTTGACACAACATCAAGCAAACAAAGGGCATAGAGCCAAGATTTATTAGCCCCTCCTAAGGGGTAGGCCAGACGTTCGATTCGTCTTCGGGGCGCCAATGAATCAAAGACATGGCCTTGAGCCCTCCAGCAGGAAACCCGGTTCACCACAATATCAGAACAGTGATGATTTGATCGACCGCTGTATCAGGGTCATCCCTGCGTGAATCTTGTTATGGCGTGGCTTCAAAGCTCGGACAGGCAGGCTTTTTGCCCAGGTTTTGGTTACTGCGGTCCCAGTACGCGCAGGATCTCTTCCAGGGTCGTTACGCCCTGTGCGACCTTGTCACGCGCATCGTCAAGCAAGGTCCTCATACCCTTCGATTTCGCCATCTGGGTAATGTCCCGAATGCTGCTGTTACTGGTCATCAAGTGCTTTAATTCTTCGTCCGGAATCAGTACTTCGTACAGCCCAAGCCGGCCGCGGTAGCCGCTGTTGTTGCAATGTTTGCAGCCCTTGCCCTGATAGGTCGGCAAGGCGCCGTCGGTGAACAGGCCGCTCAGTCGTTGGCGTTGCTCCTGTGTAGGCTGTACCGGTTCACGGCAATGCTCGCAAGTCTTGCGTACCAGGCGCTGCGCGATGATGCCTTCCAGCGCCGAGGCAATGACGTAGGGCTTCAGTCCCAGGTCGAGCAGGCGGGAAATGGTTGCGATGGCCGAATTCGTATGCAGGGTGGAATACACCAGGTGTCCGGTGAGTGCGGCATGGAAGGCCACTTCCGCTGTTTCAATATCGCGAATTTCTCCGATCAGTACAACGTCCGGATCCTGGCGCAAGATGGAACGCAGCACCACGGGAAACGACAGCCCGATCTTTTCCTTGATCAGCACCTGTCCTGCCATGTCCATGTAGTACTCGACGGGGTCTTCGATGGTTACGTAGTTCTTGGCAGGTGATGCGTTGTGCTGCAACAGCGCATAAAGTGTTGAGGTCTTGCCGCTGCCGGTGGGGCCTGTTGTCAGGATGATGCCCTGCGGCTTGTCCACCAGGTTGAGGATCCGTGGCAGGTCCTGTTTGGAAAATCCAAGCGTGTCCAGGTTCAGGATGGCTGAATTGCGATCCAGAATCCGCATCACAATTTTTTCGCCATTGATGGTGGGCAGCGTCGAGATGCGCAGATCAACCATGCGCAGCGTGGACTTGATGGTGATGCGTCCATCCTGTGGCCGGCGCCGCTCGCTGATATCCAGTTCGGACATGATCTTCAGCCGCGACACCAGTGACTGGTGCAAATGGTGAGGAATATGGATCTTGTCGGTCAGCACGCCATCGATACGTAAACGCACCACCACGCTCTTGGTGCGTGGCTGAATGTGGATATCGCTGGCACCGAGCCGGATCGCCTCCAGAATGATCGCGTTGACCAGGCGGATCGCCGGCGGCTCTTCCGTTCCGCGCAGCAGTTCTTCCAGCGAGGCATCCGCTTCATCGTCGAGGACAATTTCGATACCCTCGTAGGGGTCGACGCTGCCGACGATGGTTTCGAGATCGCTGAAGTCCACGGATTCACTGCTGCCATAGACCTCCTGGAGCTTGGTCTGGATGGCTGACAGGCTGGCCATCACCGGCTGGATTTCCAGTCCCGAGACAAAACGCAGGTCATCCAGCAGGCCCGCATCCAGCGGATCCGCCATGGCCAGCAGCAGCCGTCGTCCGTCAATGCGCAGCGGCACCACCAACTGCCGTTCGCAGAAACTCTGCGGGATGAGTGCGGACACGGCCGGGTCGACCTGAATCTCCGGCAGGGCAATTTCTTCGATCAGCATGTCCTTGCGCAGAATGTCGCGGATTGCACGCTCGGAAACCCAGTCGCGTTCGAGCAGGATCTTGATCAGCGGTTCCTTGCGCTGCTGCTGCAGGCGATGCAGTTCCTGCACCTGCTGGCTGTTCAGAAGATTGCGATTGCTCAGCATGATCGCAAGCTGGCTGCGATTGGTCACCGCCAGCTTTGACAGGGCGGCGATTTCATCCGACTTGAGCGCATTCTCCTTCTGGAGTTTTTTGTTCTTGCCAATCAACTCGTATTGTTCGAGCGCCAGGGCGACCGTAACCCGCAGGTCATCATCGTTCCAGGGTTTGAGTATGAATTTGTAGACTGCGCCCTCATTGATGGCCGACATGATGGCGCCGGTATCGGCGTGTCCCGTCAGCATGATGCGGATCAGTTCCGGATGCAGCGCCTTGGCCTGACGCAACAGTTCGCCGCCGTTCATGACCGGCATCATGTAGTCGGAAATCATCAGGTGGAAGGGCTCGCGGCTCAGCAGGTCGAGCGCCTCCTGCCCATTGTCGGCGGTGACAACCTGATAGTTTTCCTGATGAAATACGCGCCGCAAGGCAGACAGGACATTGGGTTCGTCATCCACCAGCAAAATGCGGTAGGGGCTGGGGACTTTCTCGGACGAGGGCGCTTCACTCGCGTTACCGGTAAAGAGGGCTGCGTATCGGCTCATGATGTTGTGATCGCCGGCATTGACGATATTTCGGAAAACGAAAGGGCGGCTTTAGGCATGGCGCCCACCGGAAGCGCGATGGTAAACGTGCTGCCTGTTCCGGGCTCACTCTGTACCTCGATGCGCCCGCCATGAGCGGTGACCACATCACGGCTGACAGTGAGTCCCAGCCCTACTCCCTGGCCGACCTCGCGGGTGGTAAAAAACGGATCGAAGATTCGTTCCAGCATGTCCTGTGCGATGCCACGCCCGCTGTCGGATAACTCGATACGGATTTCGCCCTCCACATGACGGCTGCGGATACGAATCTCGCCCCGTGTATCCATGGCCTGTGCCGCATTCAGCAGCAGGCTGAGAAACACCTGATTAATTTGGCCTGCACGGCAGGGCAGTCGTGGCAGTTCGCCCAGATCCAGGACCACTTCTGCCTGGGAAGCGACTTGCGCATGGGCGACGTTGCAGGTCGAGCGCAGGCTGTCGTTCAAGTCGATGACTTCCTCCTCGGCATGATCGACGTTGGAAAACCCCTTGAGGTCGGCAACGATGCGCGCCACCCGGTCGGTGCCGTCGACACTTTCGGTCAGCAAGGCACCGAAATCCTCCACCATGAAATCCATGTCGGCCTGTTTCCATGCCCCGGCCAGGGATGCATTGGCGCGGATTGCCGGCGCGAGTTTCTCCAGTCGCTCGACGTAGCCGCGTGCCGTTCTCAGATTGCTCTGGATGAAACCGATCGGATTGTTGATCTCATGCGCCACGCCCGCCGCCAGTTGTCCCACCGATGCCATTTTCTCCGCCTGATACAGCTGGCGCTGGGTGGTCTCGATCACTCCGACCTGCTGCCGGACCCGTTCCTCCAGTTCCAGCGAAAGCTCCCGGTAGCGGGCCTCGGAAGCTTGCAGTGCCGCATACTGGTGTTGCAGTGCTTCATAGTCCGCGCGTACGACTTCGATATGAAGCGCCGAGGCCATGTGATAGCGCGCGCCCTGGTGACACAGTAATTCCAGCAATGCCGCAGCGGCACGAACCTTGTCCTCTTCGGCCACCGCCTCCAGCCATCCCAGGGGTTCGAGGTCATGAAGGACCGCCACACGTACTGCACCGGGAAGGTCGCCTGCCGTTCCTGCCAACACGTCGCCGGCGCGGGAGGACAAGTGGAAGCCGGTCCCCAGTAGTGCCGTCAGCGCCTCGCCCAGCCTTCGTTTCGATATTCCGGCAAGTAGCTCGTTCAGCGTGAATTCGCGGTCAAAGTTGCGGGGCAGGATATCCATCGGTCAGGCCCCGGCCACCGCCTGAACAAAGGCAGCATTCGTCATGCCATGCGCTTCGGTCAGCGAAAACTGCTGGTCGGCGTGAGGATAGACCTGCTCCAGCAGTCGCACGAAGGTTTCCCGCACCCCCTCGCCCGTGAGCGCCGAGGCAAAAGTAAGCGGCCACGGTGCCTGCGCCCAGCGCGCCTGGATCTCTTCTTCTGAAAGGATCTGCGGCAGGTCGCGCTTGTTGAACTGGACCACCAGGGGCAGGCTGTCGAAATCCAGTCCCACGCGTCGCGCATTTTCTTCCAGGTTCTGAAACGACTCCGAGTTGTTCACGCCCTGGGTGCGCTGCGAATCCGCCACGAATACCAGCCCGTCGGCGCGCGACAGCACCGCCTTGCGCGTCGCGTCATGGATCACCTGGCCCGGTACGGTGTAAAGCTTGAATTTGATCAGCCAGCCTGTGGATGTCTGAAAGCCCAGCGGCAGCAGATCAAAAAAAAGGGTGCGGTCGTTCTGGGTTTCCAGCGTCAGAATGTCGCCCTTGAGTTCCGGCGCGAGCAGATCGTGCAGACGCATCAGATTGGTCGTCTTGCCGCTCATCGCCGGACCGTAATACACCAGCTTGAACGTGATCTTGCGGTTTGTTTCGTCTAGTTCGGCCATTGCGAAGGCGCGCTTTCAATCCTCTTCATACAGCAGTATGGAGCCATCCGGCCCCCAGTTGACCTGAGTGATGCCTGGCGACTCTTCTTCGAGCCGGCGCAACTCCTGTTCCTGGCGTGAAAGCGTTCCTTCCTGCACCCGGACCAGGTCAGCCAGACGCTGATTTTCAAGCTGCAGACTTTGGTAAGCGAGTGCCTGCGTGAGTGTCGCGCTGACCTCGTAGTCCTGCCAGGGCTTGCAGATGAAGCGGTATATCTGGGCTTCATTGATGGCCCCGATTATCGCGTTCAGATCAGCATAGCCACTGAGAATCAGCCGAACGGCGTTGGGCTGCAGGGTGCGAAAGGATTTCAGGAACGCCACCCCATTCATGCTGGGCATACGGTAGTCCGACATCACGAGATCGAATTTCGTGTCACGGGCACGTTTCAAAGCAGCTTCGGGCTGATCAAAAAGCTCGACCTGTATCTCGAATACGTCGATCCCGTCCGTCACGCTCGTTCCAAGGGTACGTCGCAGTGCATTCAGGATATTCGGCTCGTCGTCCACCAACATGATTCGATGCATGATCATCTCCACTCTGGTTTGCTGAAAGCAGATAAAAAAGGGATGCCTGCTTCTTTGAAGTATTGAATTTGCATGATCAAGTTCTCATCCAGCAACAACACGGTGTCATGTGCCCGCTCATGCCATTACCTCTTCGTTCCTGTCCTGTTGAATCGGCAGCCATATCCGGAACGCCGTTCCCTTGCCCATTTCGCTGCTCACGTCAATGCGCCCATGATGCTTCTGCACAATGCCATACGACAGTGACAGCCCCAGCCCCGTCCCTTTTCCTATTGGCTTGGTGGTGAAGAATGGGTCGAAAATACGCTTGAGGTGCTCTTCCGCAATCCCTTTGCCGTTATCGGATATTTCCACCCACACTTGATCCTTTTCCTGGCCGGTGCGGATGGTGATCACGCCACGCCCTTCGATGGCGTGCGCGGCGTTGACCAGAATATTCATGAATACCTGGTTGAGCTCTGAGGGCTGACATTCAATATCGGGCAGGTCGCCATATGCCTTGTTCACATCGGCTTTGTATTTGATTTCATTCATCACGATGTTGAGGGTGGAATCAATTCCCTTGTGCAGATTGGTCCACTGCAGTTCGTTCGAGGTGTCGATGCGGGAGAAATCCTTCAGGTTCTGTACGATGTTTTTGACCCGGCTGATGCCGTCCTTGGATTCACTCATCAGGGCGGGGACATCTTCCTTTAAATACCCTATGTTCACTTTTTTCTTGAGCGCCTCCACTTCGGCCAGCTTGGCGGGTTCGCCTTGCGCTTGCTCGTAACCATCCAATACTGCGAAAAGGTCATTGTGGTATTTTTCCAGCGAACCCAGATTGGAGTACACAAATCCAATCGGGTTGTTGATCTCGTGTGCCACGCCTGCCGCCAACTGGCCAATCGATGCCATTTTTTCCGATTGCAACAACTGGCTCTGGGTTTCTTCAAGTTTTTTGTTCAGGTCAGACAACGCCCGGATGCGGGCTGTCTGCTCCAGATGCAGGCGTGTATTTTCGATGACGATGGAAACCATGTTGACCAGGATGCTGCCGTTTTCCCTGTCCTCCTCGGTGAAAGGCGGACGACCTGCCTTGCGATTCACGCACAAGGTGCCGATCAGGCGACTTTCCTGCTTGAGCGGCCAGCAGATGGCCGAACTCGGTATGACCGATTCCTGGCGCGGGACATGGTCCTGGAAGCGTGGGTCCTTGGCGGGGTCATCGGTCAGCAGAACTGATTTTTCGTGCGCCAGCACCCAGCCGATCACGCCCAGTCCTTTCTTGATCCGTTTGCCGATGGCTTGCTGGGGAACACCGATTGCGGCGGTGAGCACCAGTTCATCTTCATCATCCGTGCGCACCGAGAGCGAACCCGAATCCGCATCGATCCCCTGCACGATGTACTCCAGAATCCGCCGTTGTACCTCGGCGGGCTCTTCGCGTAACGCACTGTCCTGGCCTAGCCTGTAAAAATCGTAGATCCAGGAAAGCTTGGCCATGTTCTCGAACGCCATTGATTTTCCTTCTGCCATTCATTGCGTGTCATGCGCGCTCGGCAGATCCCCTCCGGAACCTGCCATGGCACGACGGTATGGCGGTATAACGGCAAATTAAGGGAAAAATTGATTCTGCTCAGTCCGGCAAGCGGGCCATGCTGACGGGGCGCCGGGGCGGGCATTGCAATTTAATCGCGCCTGCGTCGATTCTGACGGGGCGGCTATCGAGGTTAACTTGGTGGGGTGCAGCGATGGTTTTGTTTCTGTACCGCTATTACCCGTCGATTACCCATGAAGGGTCAGGTGAGTTTGATTTTTCATGCGCTTATTCACCCTGGAAGTTAAATCTCTGTGTAGCAGTCTGGTGATGTAAGTGCATGAAAAAGCCACCAATCCTTTACGAATTAGTGGCTTTTGAATTTGTGGCGTCCCCACGGGGTTCAGATACTTATATGGTTTCTGCTGACGAAGACGCTTACCGCTATGTCAGCGAAATTCACATAGCGTTTGATGGCGTTATCTAACCTGCCCTGCTCAGTCTGTTAGATGTGCCCCTCTCTTGGCGGTTGTTTTTGCTGCCATACACAAAAAAACGCCCCGCTTGACGCGGGGCGCTTCATTTCTGGTGTGCCAGGAATCAGTGCTTTTTATCCTTTGGCGGGTTTGGGTCGTTGCCGTAACTGTCGCTATCTCGGATAGTTCCGTCTTTGCGATGGATGACAACTTCGACCTTCTCGCGAATAGCCTGGTCGCGGGCTTTTTCTATAGCAGCCTTTTGCGTACCGGTCACGGCACCAGCGCGGTGGGCGCCTTCCTTCTTTGTGGCCCAGCTATTGCCATGAGGGACAACGTGGATGTCTTTCTTCTTGCTCATATCAAAGGTCCTCCAGGGTGATTTGGGCCGGCTCTGCCGATTCCTTGGTGATAGACCGCATCTCGGCATCGGACAGCGGCATGCCAAGCTTGCCCTTAACGTAAGCTTTGGTCGCAGCGCGCGCCTGACGGTTCGACACTACCGAATTGGCCACGATGCAGACGTTCTCCCAGTCCGGGTTCTTCTTGGACCAGTCGATGCTCTGCAAGCTTGTGAGCCGGCCACGCCAGTTCTCGTCCTTCATCATTTCGAGTCCGAGGCCGCCAAGAGCACGGAGCACTGTTGAGTGGGAAGAAATTTTTTCCGCCCGCAGCTCGCCCGCTTCCTTGTGTCGGCTTAGAACGCTAGTCCAATCCGGCATGTTCTCGGCGACGACCGACCAATAGCTGGTCAGCATTTCAGCGTTCGCGATAATGTCATTTTCTTCACGCCCCTTGAGCAACTCGCGGTTCGCATCGTAGAGCGCAGCCAGCGTGAACAGCTTGGTTGACTTTGCTTTGAGTGAAACGCTGTCCTTATCGGTCAAGTCGTGGAACACCGGCACCTGTTCGAGCGAAGCGAGTGTCGCCGCCGAAATCTTGTCGCGCTTGTCGTAGAGAATGTCGAGCGACTTTGAAGTCTTTTGGCCGTAACGGTTTAAGTCAGAGAACATTTGTTGCACCCTGTCCTTATTCTCATACGGGAACAGCAGGACGGAAATCGTGTGGTCGCCGATGCTCGGATTTCCCTTGAGAGCTTCAGCTATTCCCGCGCATCGGTGCTGGCCGTCGTTGATGATGAGCTCGTCGCCGAGTTTCAGCTTTAAAACGCCGATTGACCCGTCCATAGCTGGTCTCCTTCTGTCGTCCGAGAAATGCTGCTGCGCGAGCGTTATGTAGGTAAGGTGCCTTGGGGCGAATATAAGAAATCGTACAAAGGCGGCACGCAAATTAGGCAACGTAATGAAGTGTTTTTACATGCTGAACGGCCTGATTTACGCATCATTTCCGACGAGCTATGGAAGGTAGTACAGAAACGAATAGCGGGAATGCGCCTAGTTTACAAGAAAAGTATTGATGCCTTGGAGGCGTCTACTGGCATGGCATCCCGCTATCTGTTGAGTGGTCTTGGTCGCTGCGCGATATGCGGTTCTCGGATTGTCAGCGTTGGCGGAACCAAAGGAAACGGGGCCACTAGAAAAAGCACCCCAATGTATGGCTGCTCACACCATCACAATCGTGGTTCAGCTGTGTGCGCAAACAAACACAAGGTCTATCAGGATGAAGCGGAAACGGCCGTCCTAGAAGGCATCGGTAAACAAATCCTGACGCCTGAGGCGGTTGACTACGTTGTCGGGCAGGCACTACAAAATTTGAAACTGGCTCTAAAAAGGCCGGACAACCGGCAGGAACAAATTAAGGGGTTGCAAGCAGACTTAACTGAGTCAAAGAGAATCCTTGAACGACTTTCACAAGCATTAGTGAATACCAACACACCCCTGGCAACAGTCTTGGAAATGCTTGCCAAACAGGAGGACAGAAAAAAGAAGCTTGAACTGGAGTTGGAAAACCTCAAGCGGGTAATTCGCCCCTCTACGTTTGACGAGAAGCGACTCAGGATGCTTCTGGCTTCAAGGATGGCTGACTTCCGCGGATTGATGCTTGGCGATGTCGTTACAGCCCGCAAAGCGCTTGGTGGGCTGCTTGACGGTGATATTTTGTTTTCGCCGGTGGTGCGAGATGGCGCAAAAACCTTGGCGTTCTCTGGAAAAACAAAAGCCGGAGCTTTTTTGGCTCCGGCCTTTGACGTACATCTAGCCAAGTTACATGGCGCTAGGCCAGATAACCATATAAGGATGGCGTCCCCACGGGGATTCGAACCCCGGTTACCGCCGTGAAAGGGCGATGTCCT
>CAYGMS010000058.1:0-4220 GCA_964350905.1 uncultured Thiobacillus sp.
CAACGCGAAAACGCGACGCTGGGCGAAATTGCCCGGGTGGTACAGACCGATCCGGCCTTGTCTGGCCGACTGATCAAGCTATCCAATACCGCTTCGCAAATCGCACGGCCGGTTGCGTCGGTTCAGGAGGCCGTTGTGCGTCAGGGCATGTCGGTCGTGCGTCAGCTTGCCCTGGGGTTTTCACTGCTCGACCAGTACCGTGCCGGCACATGTGAGTCGTTCGACTATCAATCGTACTGGTCGCATTCGCTCCTGATGGGACTGACCATGCAGGCACTCGGGGAACGGGTGAAAGTAGGCGCAACCGACGAGTTATTTATTTGCGGCCTGCTGGCGCAGGTCGGAAAACTGGCCCTGGCAACCGTGTACCCGGCCGAATATCACAGCGTGTTGACAGCCTGCCGCAACGACCCCGCGCAATCCCTGGTCACCCACGAGCGCGCCCGACTGGCAACCGATCATGTCGAACTGGGTATCGTGATGATGCTCGACTGGGGCCTGCCCAAGGTTTTCACCGATCCGCTCAGCCATTATGAAAGCCCGGACTCGGCCGGCTTTCCAGATGACTCCCGCTCGAACAGCCTGACTTTGATGTTGCGCCTGGCGCATCAACTGGCTGACCTCGGCCTGGCGGATGCCGATGCAAGACCCAGGCTCACGCAGAAATGGATGAAACGGGCAACCGAGCTCGACATCCATGCCGACACTGCCGGGAGCTTCATCGACCAGGTGATCGCCAGCTGGCAAGACTGGGGCAGCTTGCTGAAGATCCCGACGACCGTGTTGCCGCAGTTTGCCGAGATCAGACAGGGTGAAGGCAAAGTTGCTGCTAACGAGTCGCCACTACGCATAGTGGTGGCCGACGGCAATGCCATCACCCGCCGGCAGATCATGGCCCTGCTGGTCGAAGGCAGCGGCCACATCGTGTATCCCGCCGACAACGGTACTACCGCACTGGCATTGGCGATGGAAGTGCTGCCGCACGTCATCATCGCGCATTACAATCTGCCGCGTCTGGATGGGACGGAGTTATGCCTGGCGTTGCGCGCGACCGACGAAGGCCGCCGCATGCATATTTTGCTGATGGCGGATGAGCATGGCGAGGACCAGGTCAGCCAGGCTTTCGATATGGGTGCGGATGGCTTCATCCCCAGCACCATCAGTGCACAGGGCCTGCGCACCCGGCTCAACGCTGCGCAACGCATGGTGCATCTGCAAGACGCCTGGGAAAAGGATCGCGCGCAATTACGCCAGAGCGCGGCCGAACTGGCCGTGGCCAACCGGCGGCTGGCCAATGCAGCCCTGACCGACTTGTTGACCGGGCTTCCCAACCGCCGTTCAGCCATGGATCAACTCGAGCAATCGTGGAACGCGGCAACACGCTCCGGCGCCCCGCTTGCGGTGATGATGATCGATATCGACCATTTCAAACACATCAACGACACCTATGGCCACGCCACCGGAGATGTCGTGCTGCGTGAGGCAGCGGATACCCTGCGCGCATCGGCACGCAGGGGCGACAGCGTCTGCCGCGTCGGTGGCGAGGAGTTTCTGGTCATTTGCCCCAACACCGACCTCGTTGCCGTCATGCTGTCAGCCGAACGGCTGCGCACCGCGCTGGAGTCCAAACGGATTTCGATCGGGCAAGCCGAAAAAAACATTACCATCAGCATCGGCGTCGCCTCGCGCGGATCAGACACAATCGACACCGACGCGCTGGTCAGTATTGCGGACCAAGCCCTGTATGCAGCAAAAGGCTCTGGCCGCAACAAGGTGGCGGCCCGGCAAAAAATGGATCATTAAATCCAGCTCCAACTGGCAAGGGAGAGGGGGCCTGCCACGGCCCCGTTTTTTGATCTTTACCCAACCAAGGGCACATGTGGCCGCGCCAACGTAGTGTGCTCCGTCTTCCGGACCCCATCTTGTGCGCTTTGAGTCGACGCTCGGTTTGCTCTGGGAATGAAAGCGGATGCGGACACTTGAAACCGCCTCGGTCAAAGAAGCGTTTCATGGCAAAAGTTATAATGCCGTCCGCTAATATGCTTCTGGAGTTTGCGTGATCGATCTGAAGGCCTGTCCACTCTGGCTTTACCGCCTGCTTCCTTTCCTGCGCTGGTGGCCCAGCGTCAACCAGCAGAGCGTCAAGAGTGATGCCATCGCCGCCCTCACCGGCGCGATGATTGTTCTGCCGCAAGCCGTGGCGTTCGCCACCATCGCCGGCCTGCCGCCTGAATATGGTTTATATGCCGCCATGGTGCCCGCCATCGTGGGGGCGCTATGGGGATCAAGCTGGCATCTGGTTTCCGGGCCCACGACCGCGATCTCGATTGTGGTATTTGCCTCGATCAGTCCGCTGGCCGAACCCGGCAGTACGCAATTCATCGGACTGGTCCTCACGCTCACCCTGTTGGCAGGACTGATCCAGTTAGCAATGGGATTGGCGCGGCTGGGTGCACTGGTCAACTTCATTTCGCACACGGTCATCATCGGATTCACCGCGGGTGCAGCCATCCTTATTGCCACCAGTCAGATCAAGAATTTCTTTGGCGTGGATATTCCGCGTGGTGCGCACTTCCATGAAGTCCTGATGCAGTTCAGCTCGCATATCATGGACACCCAACCCTGGGTTCTGGCGGTAGGCACCGTCACCCTGGTGTCAGGCATACTCGCCAAACGCTATTTGACCAAACTGCCTTACATGATTGTCGCCATGGTTGTGGGCGGCACGGTGGCGGCCATCCTCAATCATGAATTGGGCGCTGAGCAAACCGGCATACGTACCGTCGGCGCCCTGGTCGCCTCGTTCCCGCCCTTGTCTATTCCGGACTTTTCGCTGACCGCCATCAAGCAAACCCTGTTCCCTGCCATGATCATTGCGATTCTGGCGCTCACCGAAGCAGTCGCGATTGCCCGCTCAGTTGCGGTCAAATCCGACCAGCGGATTGACAGCAATCAGGAATTCATCGGCCAGGGACTGTCCAATATCGCGGGCAGCTTTTTCTCCAGCTATGCCTCCAGCGGCTCATTCAACCGCAGTGGCGTGAACTACGCATCAGGTGCCAAGACGCCTCTGGCCGCGGCCATGTCGGCCGTGTTCCTGTTGTTGATCGTATTGCTGGTTGCGCCCCTCGCAGCCTACTTGCCGGTTCCGTCGATGGCGGCCATTCTGTTCATCGTGGCATGGAGCCTGATCGACTTCCATCACATTGGTGAAATCATCAAGCGCCACAAGCGTGAGCGCATCACCCTTGCCATCACCTTTGTCGGCACCCTGGTCGACCTGGAAAAAGGCATTTTTCTCGGCATTCTGGTCTCGCTGATGTTTTACTTGTACCGCACGTCGCAGCCATCTATTCGCGAACTGGTGCCGTCTTATGTCAACCGCAATGATCCGCAACGCAAGCTTGTGCCAGTCAACACGGATGCACCGGCCTGCCCACAAATGTCCATCTTGCGTATCGAAGGGTCAATATTCTTTGGCGCAGTCGAACATGTCCAACAATATTTTCGCAATGTGGACGAGTCTGATCCAAACAAAAAACATCTGCTGCTGGCAGCGCGTGCCATTGGCTTCATCGATTTATCAGGTGCCGAACTCTTCGCAAAAGAAGCGACCAGGCGCCGCAAAATGGGGGGCGGGTTATACCTTGTCGGCGTGCAACCCGACCTGTGTGAAATGCTGCAGCGAAGCGGCCAGGTCGACATCGTGGGTGAAGAACAGATTTTCCGTCACAAGGGTGATGCCATCAGAACGATTTACGCCCGGTTGGACAACGAAATTTGCCGGTCCTGCACTGCACGCGTTTTCTACGAATGCCACCCAGCCCTGCCGGACGGGACACCTCGAAGCAGCTAATTAACGGATGCGTTGTATGCCCGCCGCCACTCCCAGGGCGGCATCGGCTCGGTGGCTTGCCAAAGTCCGCGCCGTTCCTTGCGTGCATCCTGCTGCGCTTCCATCAAGTCGGTATCGCTTCGGGCACGCGTTGATGCCCAGGCCGCCCCGCGCCGCACCATTTCCGCATTGACCTGGACTGTGCCCATCTGGATGCGCGCAATCGACCGGCCGTAGATATCGGTCGCGACGATGTCCACCTCGACATGCCTGTTCAGCACCAGCTCCGTCAGCACGCGCGTGGACGCCTCGCCATACGGCTGCTCCTTTTCCGGCGCGTCGATATCGGCCAGACGGATTTTCATGAAAGCCCGCGCCGTGGCGG
>CAYGMS010000058.1:4320-7318 GCA_964350905.1 uncultured Thiobacillus sp.
CTGGTGCATCTCGCTCATGCAACGGTCGAGTTCACTTAGCCGCCCGGGATCGAGATTCAAATTATCGACGTAGCGTCGCAGCGCGTGCACCGCTTCGGACACATCGGCACTGGCTGAAGCCAGCAAGGCTGCCACCTCGCTCAGACTATCGTCCACGGCCTGCATGGTGTCGAGGCGCGCGCTCATTTCACCCAACTGGTTCGACACGGCTGTCTCGCCTTCGTCCAGCCCCTGCATCAGCGCATGGCTGCCTTCGATCAGGGTGGTGACATGCGCCAAACGCGCGTGCTCGGTCTGAATCTCGTCCCACCGCGCCAGATCTTCGCCCAGCGCGCGCAGTTCGCCCACCGCCAGCGTCAGTCCTTCGCGTTCGATCTGCCGCGCCTGACCGTGAGATTCGGCATCCAGCCGCTGTTGTCGCGCCTGCTGCCAGGCATGCCAGGCCGTGCCGACCGTTGCAGCAAGGGTTTGTGCTCCCGCGTAGGCATCGATCACCTCACGCTGCGTTTGCGGCCGCAGCAAGGCATGGTGGGCATGCTGGCCATGGATATCCAGCAGAAACTCGGCGGCTTCCTTCAATTGTGCCAACGGTGCGGCGCTGCCGTTGATGAAGCCCCGTGACCGCCCGCCCGCATCAATCACGCGACGCAGAATCAGCGTGCCATCGTCCACCGCGTAGCCCGCCTCTTCCAGCCAGGCCGCCAACGCCGGCAGCGTGTCGATCACAAACGCGGCCGTAATTTCCGCACGTGTCGCATCGCCTCGCACCACGCCGCCTTCGGCACGGTCGCCCAGTGCCAGCGCCAGCGCATCGATCAGGATGGATTTGCCTGCGCCGGTTTCGCCGGTGAGCACGGTAAGCCCCGGCGCGAAATCAAGTTCGACCGATTCGACCAGCAGGTAATTGCGGATGGAGAGATGCGACAGCATGGAAATGACGGTCAGGACTTAGAAAGCGTTATGGCAGAAACCGCAGGTTGCTGCGCTCGCACTCAGAGCTTCTTGCCCCAGTGCAGCTTCTGCCGCAGGGTGTCGTAGTAGCTGTAGGAATGCGGGTGCAGCAGCGTCACCGGCCGGCTCATGCGCGTGATCCAGACATGGTCGCCGGCAATCAGATCAAAATAATGCTGGCCATCGAAGTGGGCACGCGCATCGTCGGCGTGCGTGAGATTGATTTCGATCCGCGAATGACTGCTCACCACAATCGGCCGTGCCGACAGCGTATGCGGACAGATCGGCACCAGCGCCACGGCTTCCAGCGTGGGATGCACGATCGGTCCACCCGACGACAGGGCATAGGCCGTCGTGCCGGTTGGTGTGGTCACAACCAACCCATCGGCACGCTGGCTGTAGACAAATTCGCTGTTGATGGAGACTTCCAGGTCGATCAAACGGCCTGACCCGCCTTTGCCTACCACCACATCATTAAAGGCCGTCGCTTCGAACACTTTTTCGCCATCGCGCCGAACCGTGCCCTTCAACAAAATGCGCTCTTCAGCCACGTATTGCCCGCTGAGTATTTCTGCCACGGCCACGTACATTCCCTCAACCGTGATATCGGTCAGGAAGCCCAGGCGCCCCTGGTTGATTCCGATCAACGGCACGCCATGCGGCGCCAGCTCGCGCGCCATCGACAACATGGTGCCATCCCCGCCCAGCACCACCACGACATCACTTTCGACCGCCAGATCATGCAGCGTACGGGTAGGGAAATCCGTAATTCCAAGATGCTCGGCGGTCTTGCGGGCAAGCAACACCGCATGCCCACGGGTTCGGAGAAACTCCCCCAACCCGCGTACAGTAGTCTCCATATCCTGGTTGTCGTATTTGCCAACCAGGCCGACCGTGTGAAATGGAAAAGAGGTTTGCATGGCAGGTGATTATAAGCGTGCAGATTGAGGATTCAGCGATCAGGCGCCGTCAGACAGGGTTTTTATCAAAAACAGCTTGCACCCTTCCACCCCGACCCCCAATATAATCCCAGCATGCTCAACGACCGCGCCCGCATCCTGCTGAAAACCCTGGTGGAACGCTACATCGCCGATGGCGAACCGGTAGGGTCGAGCACGCTGTCCAAGCACGCTGGCCTGAACCTGTCACCTGCCAGCATACGCAACATCATTTCCGACCTTGAGGAAATGGGCTTCGTCACCAGCCCGCACACCTCAGCCGGACGGGTACCCACGCCGCTTGGCTACCGCTTCTTTGTCGATACGCTGCTGACCGTGCGCCCGCTCGAACAGGTTGAGGTCAACCAGCTCGAAAGCAGCCTGATGCCGTCCGATCCGCAACAGCTGATCACGTCAGCCTCCACTCTGCTGTCCGATCTCAGCCAGTTTGCCGGGCTGGTGATGACGCCGCGGCGCAGCCCTGCATTCCGGCAGGTTGAATTTCTCGGCCTGTCGGAAAAACGCATCCTGCTCATCATCGTCACCATGGAGGGCGAAGTCGAAAACCGCATCATCCTCACCGACAAGCCCTACAGCGCCTCGGCCCTAACCGAGGCTGCCAACTACTTCAACCAGAATTTCGCCGGCCACCGCTTCGACCAGGTACGCAGCAAACTGCGTGACGAACTGGGCCGCATGCGCGACGACATCACCCGGCTGATGGCCGCCGCCGTGGATGCAGGCAGCCAGGCGCTCGATGCCAACCAGGAAAACGTCGTGGTGTCCGGCAGCCGCAATCTGCTCAACGTGGGCGACCTGTCCAGCAACATGAGCAACCTGCGCCGCCTGTTCGACGCGTTCGAACAGAAGACCGGTCTGCTACAGTTGCTCGACCAGTCACGCAATGCGGCGGGCGTGCAGATTTTCATCGGCGGCGAATCCGAACTGCTGCCGCTGGACGAATGCAGCATGGTCACCGCACCCTATTCGGTCGATGGCCAGGTGGTCGGCACGCTCGGCGTGGTCGGCCCCACCCGCATGGCCTACGAACGCGTGGTGCCGATTGTCGACATCACCGCCAAACTTTTATCAAGCGCGCTGTCCCACCA
>CAYGMS010000058.1:7418-10257 GCA_964350905.1 uncultured Thiobacillus sp.
AATGAGCTATTTGACCGAACCCGATCACACCCACGGCCAGGCTGCACGCACCGGCATTCTGCTGATCAACCTCGGCACGCCCGAGGCGCCAACCGCCCAGGCCCTGCGGCCCTACCTGAAGGAATTCCTGTCCGACCCGCGCGTGGTGGAAATTCCACGTGCCGTGTGGTGGCTGATTCTGAATGGCTTCATCCTCAACACCCGGCCCAAAAAATCGGCCGAGAAATATGCGGCGATCTGGACTGCGGGCGGCTCGCCGCTCAAGATGCACACCGAAAAGCAGGCCAAACTGTTAAAGGGCTGGCTGGGTGAAAAAATCGCCTCGCCGCTCATGGTCGAATACGCCATGCGCTACGGCAACCCCTCGGTGGCCGACACTCTGGCACGTATGAAGGCTGCCGGTTGCGACCGCATTTTGCTCCTGCCCGCCTACCCACAATACGCCGCCTCCAGCAGCGCCACCGCCTTTGATGCCGCCTATGCCTGGCTGCTGAAAACCCGCAACCAGCCTGCCTTGCGCACGGTGAAGCACTACCATGACCACCCCGATTACATCCAGGCGCTGGTCACCAACATCCGCGATTACTGGCAGATGAACGGCCGCCCCGATGTCCTGCTGATGAGCTTTCACGGCGTGCCACGCTACACGCTGGACAAGGGCGATCCCTACCATTGCGAATGCCAGAAAACCGGGCGGCTGCTGGCCGAGGCGCTGGGGCTTGAGCCGAACCAGTTCCGGCTCACCTTCCAGTCGCGCTTTGGCCGCACCGAATGGCTCAAGCCCTACACCGACAAGACCCTGGCCGAACTGGGCCGCGCGGAGGTGAAGCGGGTGGATGTGGTGGCGCCGGGCTTTGTGGCCGACTGCCTCGAAACACTGGAAGAACTGGCGATGGAAGGCCGCACCCAGTTCCTTGCCGCCGGCGGCAAGGAATTTCACTACATCCCCGCACTCAACGAGCATCCACAATGGATCGCCGCACTCGGCCAGATCACGCTGGACAATCTGGGGGGCTGGATCAGCGACAGCTGGAACCAGGACAGCGCCGAACAGGTCCAACAGGCCAGCAAAACCCGCGCGCTGGCAATGGGCGCGCCCGGCTAGACACGACCGTTTTCACCGCAGGCGCGGCCGTATATCAGCGATGCCTTGTTGACAGGCCTGCTGCTTGAACCAGCATAAGACAAGCACCGTTCTTGCCGTCCCCTTCTGGAGAACCGCATGCGCATACCTTTTCTCAAAACGTTCGCTGGCCTGTTCACGCTTGTTCTGTCCAGCGCCGGCAGTGCAGCAGACATGCACACCCAGGTGATCGCAGCCAGCTGCATGGCATGCCACGGTCCGGGCGGCAAAAGCCGGAATGAAATCATGCCCAGCCTGGCCGGCCGGCCGGCACCCGAATTCCTGAAAGCCATGCAGGAATTCAAATCCGGCGAACGCGAAGCCTCCATCATGAAACGCCACGCAGCAGGCTATACCGACGCTGAATTCGAGGCCATGGCCGCCTACTTCGCAGCCTTGAAGTAACGCGCCTGCCTGAGGTCATTCCACTGCAAGAGGACCAACATGACGATCAACCGCCGCGATTTTCTGAAGATTTCCAGTGCTGGGGCGGCCTTCGCGCTCAGCGGCTGTGCCGCCCGGTCTGCCCCTCTTGCCATGACAGCCCGTGCCCACGTCGTCGTGGTCGGTGCCGGGTTTGGCGGCGCCGCCTGCGCCAAATACCTGCGCCAGTGGGGTCCGAATATCGATGTCACCCTGATCGAGCCGAACGAGCTGTTCGTGTCCTGTCCGATGTCAAACTGGGTGATAGGCGGCCTGCGCACCATGAACGACATCACCCACCGCTACGACAGGCTGCCCCGCCACGGCATCAAGATACTCAGGGACAGCGTTACCGGCATCGACACCGACAAACGCGTGGTCAAAACCCGGAGCGGCGCCAGCATCGCTTACGACCGCCTGGTGCTCGCCCCCGGCATCGATATCCGCACCGACACCGTACAAGGCTACCAGGAGGCCGAAGCCGCCGGCAAAGTGGTCCACGCCTGGAAGGCCGGCCCGCAAACCGCCTTGCTGCGCAAACAGCTCGAAGCCATGCCCGATGGCGGCGTCTTTGTCATTTCGGTTCCGGCTGCGCCCTATCGCTGTCCGCCCGCCCCGTATGAACGCGCCTGCCTGGTCGCCAACTATTTCAAGCGGGCCAAACCCCGCTCCAAGATCATCCTGCTCGACGGCAATCCCGACATCGCTTCCAAGAAAGCCTTGTTCCAGGGCGCGTGGAAAGAACTCTATGCCGGCATGATCGACTTTCGCCCCAATAACGCCCCGTACGCCGTTGATGGCGACAAAATGATCGTCTCGAGCGATTTTGAAGATGTCACCGGCGATGTCCTCAACGTCGTACCCAGACAGCGGGCCGGCGAAGTCTGCAGCCTGGCCGGGGCGCGCAACGACAGCAACAAGGCCTGGTGTCTCGTCAACCTCGCCACCTTCGAATCGACCACCGTCCCATACGTCCACGTCATCGGCGACTCCGTGCTGTCCAACCTGCCCAAGTCCGGCCACGCCGCCACCAGCCAGGCCAAGATTGCAGCGAGCGCCATCGTCGAACTGCTGGCCGGCCGTCAGCCTGATCCCGGCCCGGTTCTCGCCAACACCTGCTACTCCGCCATCTCCGACAGCAAGGCCGGCCACATCGCCAACGTCTTCCGCTACGAAGCGGGCAAAGGCTATGTCAGCCAGCCAGAAGGCGGCAGCACCCCCAGCGGTGACGAACGCAATTTCAAATTTGCCCAGGCCTGGGCAGACAATATCTGGGCCGATGTTCTGGATTGA
>CAYGMS010000059.1:0-10157 GCA_964350905.1 uncultured Thiobacillus sp.
ACTTCGCGCAGTTCGGGGTCTTTTTCCACGTAGGACAGCGGCTGGTACTGCGGGCGCAGCGTCTCGACCTCTTCGGCATGCAGGCCGAAGAGGAAGAAGTTTTCCTCGCCCACCGCTTCAAGGATTTCGATGTTGGCGCCGTCGTAGGTGCCGATGGTGACGGCGCCGTTCATCATGAATTTCATGTTGCCGGTGCCGGACGCCTCCTTGCCGGCGGTCGAAATCTGCTCCGACAGGTCGGTCGCCGGTGCGATGATTTCCATGCTGGTCACCCGGTAGTTGGGCAGGAAGGCGACCTTGAGGCGGCCGCCGACGTCGGGATCGTTGTTGACCATCTCGGCCACGCTGCTGATGAGCTTGATGATGCGCTTGGCGATGACGTAGCCCGGCGCCGCCTTGCCGCCGATCAGCACGCAGCGGTCTGCCCAGCCGTCCAGTTGCCCGCGGTTGATGCGGTTGTACAGATGGATCACGTGCAGCACGTTGAGCAGCTGCCGCTTGTATTCGTGGATGCGCTTGACCTGCACGTCAAACAGCGCGTCCGGGTTGAATTCGACCCCGCACTCGGCCTTGACCAGCGCCGCAAGGTGTTGCTTGTTGGCGCGCTTGACCGCGCGCCAGTCGGCGTGGAATTCAGTGTTTTTCAGGTCGGCCAGCGGCTTGAGCTTTTCCAGTTGTGACAGATCGACCACCCAGTCCTCGCCGATCTTGCTGCTGATGAGTGCGCTCATGCTGGGGTTGGCATGCGCCATCCAGCGCCGCGGCGTCACGCCATTGGTCTTGTTGTTGAATTTGTGCGGCCACAGCTCGACAAAATCGCGGAACAGACCTTCCTTCAGCAGCCGCGAGTGCAGCGCGGCAACGCCATTGACCGAAAAGCTGCCAACGATGGCCAGCCAGGCCATGCGCACCTGCTGTACATCGCCCTCTTCGATGATCGACATGCGGCGCCGGCGGTCGATGTCACCCGGCCATTTAATCGCCACTTCGTGCAAGAACCGTGCATTGATTTCGCAGATGATTTCCAGCGGACGTGGCAGCAGGCGTTCGAACAGCGCAACCGGCCAGCGCTCCAGCGCCTCGGGCAGCAACGTGTGGTTGGTGTAGGCCATGCACTTCGATGTAATCGCCCAGGCCTGGTCCCATACCAGTCTTTCGTTGTCCAGCAGCAAACGCATCAATTCGGCCACTGCGATGGTGGGATGCGTATCGTTCATCTGAAATACATTGTGCTCGGCAAACTTCAGCAGATCGGTGTTTCCGGCCGAACGCCACTGTCGCAGCGCATCCTGCAGGCTGGCCGAGGCCAGCAAATACTGCTGGCGCAACCGCAGTTCCTTGCCGTTTTCACTGCTGTCGTTTGGATAGAGCACCATCGAGATGTGCTCAGCGTGATTTTTTTGCTGCACCGCCTCGGTGTAACTGCCGGCATTGAACTCATCAAGATCGAACTCATCGGTGGCGGCCGCTTTCCATAGCCGCAAGGTATTCACTGCGTGATTCCGGTAGCCTGAAATCGGCATGTCGAAAGGAATCGCCAGCACATCATTGGTATTCGCCCAGCGTGCTCGTCCGATCCCTTCCTTGTCCTTGAAATGCTCGGTGTGCCCGCCAAACGGCACCCGGCAGGTGAACTCCGAGCGTTCGATCTCCCAGGGATTGCCATCGCGCAACCAGTGGTCGGTGTCTTCTTTTTGATAGCCATTTTCAATACGCTGGCGAAACATGCCGTATTCGTAATGCAGGCCATAGCCCATCACCGGCAGGTTCAGCGTGGCGCAGCTGTCCATGAAACACGCGGCCAGGCGGCCGAGGCCGCCATTGCCCAGGCCGGCATCGGGCTCTTCTTCGGCCAGGTTTTCCAATGTGTGGCCAAATCGGTGCAAGGCCGCACGCGTTGCTTCATCCAGCCCCAGGTTCAGAACATGGTTGGAGAGGGCGCGTCCGATCAGAAACTCCAGCGACAGATAGTACGCACGTCGCTTACCCGGCAGGTCGCGCGCCAGATAGGAATTCATCCAGTCCGACATCAGGCGGTCACGCAGCGTCCAGGCCAGCGCCTGATAGGAATAGACCGGCGGACACGCCTGCAAACGCCCCATGTGATAGAAGCGATAGCGTTCCAGGTCGTGGCCGATTGCTTCGGCACTGACCGGCAGCGATTCAAGCGGAAAGGAAACGGAGCATTGTGATTCGTCAGATGGGTTCGAGGGCATGGTCACTCCTGCTGGATGAACTGGAATACAAGGAAAGATAATGTTCGGCGCTATCGGACCAGTCGAATGACTGGCGCATGCCCGTTTGCTGCAAGCCGCGCCACTTGGCAGGCTTGCGGTACAGATCGAGTGCACGTCGAATCGACTCCAGAAATGCTGCCACGTCAGGCGTATCGAACACGAAGCCATTGGCCGTTGCATCCTTTAGCGTGGCCTTGTTGGTGTCGACGACGGTGTCGGCCAGACCACCGGTCTTGAAGACGATCGGGGGGGTACCATAGCGCAGGCTGTACATCTGGTTCAGGCCGCACGGTTCAAAGCGCGACGGCATCAGGAACATGTCCGCGCCCGCTTCTATTAGATGCGCCAGTGGCTCATCGTAGCCGATTTCAACAAACACACGATCCGGATGCTGCCGGGCCAGTCGTATGAGTTTCTGTTCGTACGCTGCCTGGCCGCTGCCCAGAACCACGAAACGGGCATCGGTTTCAGCCAGTAACACCGGCATCGCGGCCAGCACCCAGTCGATTCCCTTTTGCTCCACGAGGCGGCCGACCATCCCCAGCAAGGGCGCCTTGAGCGTCGCCTCGCCAGGCTGTGGCAGGAAGCGTTCGAGCAAGGCCTGCTTGTTACGCCGCTTGCCCGGCTGGATACGCCTCGCCGAATAATGTGCGGGCAGATACACATCGGTAGCGGGATTCCAGACTGTCGTATCAATGCCGTTGAGTATGCCGTGCAACTTGTACTGTCGGGACAGCAGCAAACCATCCAGCCCATACCCGAATGCAGGCGTGCAGATTTCGGCCGCATAGGTAGGGCTCACCGTGGTCACGGCATCTGCGTACACCACGCCGCCTTTCAGCATGGAAAACCCACCATGAAATTCGACGCCTTCGGATGACCACCAGTGACTCGGCAACTGCAGGCGAACAAAATCGCCATGCGAGAAATGCCCGCTATAGGCCAGGTTATGAATGGTGAACACGGTTTTGGGCCGCACCGGCTGATCGGCCAGAAATGCCGCCACCAGACCGGTTTGCCAGTCATGTGCGTGCACCACGTCGGGCTGCCAGCCAATGTCCAGCGCATCCTGCGCCAGCAAGACGGCAACTCGTGAGAACACGGCAAATCGCTCGGCGTTGTCGGGCCAGTCCTGTCCGCCCGCATTCACATACGGGTTGCCGGGACGGTCAAACAAGCCGGGGCAATCCACCACCCACAACGGAAAGGCCAGGTCAGGGTGGTGCGTTTCCATGACACGTGCACTGACGATTCCATCGGCACCTCGCACATCACACCAGCCGAGTATTTTTACCTGGTCAAGCTGACGCAACAGGGACCGATACCCCGGCAGCACCAGGCGGATATCCGCACCGCCCGCATGCAAGGCATGCGGCAGACTACCAAGTACATCACCCAATCCGCCGGTTTTTACCAGCGGGTAGGCCTCGCTGGCCACAAACAGAATTTTTATTGCTCCGCGTTTCATTATTTTTGTCCGTCATTTTTATTGGTTAAACATCAACTGCACGGTTTCAGGAAGAGAGCCCCCAGTGGCGGCAGGACCACTTCGACTGAATGATCGAAACCCATCCACGGCAGGTTTTGTGGCTGCAAAGGATGGCTGTTACCGAGATTGCTGCCGCCGTAATACTCGGAATCGGAATTCAGCACTTCGCACCATGCTGCGCCGGACGGCATGCCGATGCGATAGTGATGGCGCGGTACCGGCGTGAAATTGAACAGGGCCACGATCTGCGCATCGGGGTCCTGTCCCTGACGCACCAGGCTCAACACCGACTGGTCGGCATCGTGACAATCGATCCAGCGAAAGCCGCGCGGATCAAAGTCGTATTCATGCAAGGCAGGCTCATTGCGGTACAGGTGGTTGAGGTCATGCAGCAGGGTACGGATGCTGTCATGCGCCGGGAAATCGAGCAGCATCCAGTCGAGCGGGGTGGCCTCGTTCCATTCGTTCCACTGGCCAAACTCGCCTCCCATGAACAGCAGCTTCTTGCCCGGATGAGCGTACTGCCAGGCATAGAACAGACGCAGGTTGGCGAAGCGCTGCCAGGGATCACCCGGCATCTTGTCGAGCAGGCTTTTCTTCATGTGCACAACTTCGTCATGCGACAGCGGCAGCACGAAGTTTTCGGTCCACGCATACACCTGGCTGAAGGTCAGCTGGTTGTGCTGGTATTTGCGGAAAACCGGTTCCTTCTCGATGTAGGCCAGGCTGTCGTTCATCCAGCCCATGTTCCATTTCATCGAGAAACCCAGGCCACCCAATTCGACCGGCCGCGACACCCCCGGCCAGGCGGTCGATTCCTCGGCAATGGTGAGCACGCCGGGAAAGCGGCCATGTACTTCGGTATTCATTTCACGCAGAAACTGAATTGCCTCGATATTTTCGCGCCCGCCATACTGGTTTGGCAGCCATTCACCCGGCTTGCGCGAATAATCGAGGTAGAGCATCGAGGCAACCGCATCGACGCGCAGGCCGTCGATGTGAAATTCCTCCAGCCAGTACAGCGCATTGGCGACCAGAAAATTGCGCACTTCGTTGCGGCCAAAATCAAAGATCAGCGTGCCCCAGTCCTGGTGCTCGCCGCGGCGCGGGTCCGCATGCTCGTATACCGGCTCGCCGGTGAAGCGTGCCAGCGCAAAGTCGTCCTTGGGAAAGTGCCCCGGCACCCAGTCGAGCAACACACCCAGCCCGGCCTGGTGACAGGCATCGACAAACGCACGGAAATCATCCGGTGAGCCAAAGCGTGCTGTCGGCGCGTAATAACCCGACACCTGATAGCCCCATGACGCATCGAGCGGATGCTCGGCTATCGGCATCAACTGGATGTGGGTATAGCCAAGATCCTGCACGTAGGGAATCAACTCGTTCGCCAGTTCGGCCCAGGTGTAAAAACCGCCATCGGCATGCCGCCGCCAGGAACCGGCGTGCAATTCGTACATGCTGATCGGGCTGTGCTGCCAGTCAAAGTGGGAGCGGGCATCGATCCAGTCGCCATCTGCCCAGGTGTGCGCCCCCTCCTCCGCAATGCGGCTGGTGGTTTCGGGCCGCAAAAACATCTGCCGGGCGTAGGGGTCGGTTTTTCTTACCAACTGGCCATGGCTGCCGAGAATTTCGTATTTGTAGGCATGTCCGGCGACCAAGCCGGGGATGAACAATTCCCATATGCCCGATGACCCGCGACAGCGCATCGGATTGCGGCGCCCGTCCCATTCATTGAAATCCCCCACGACGCTCACGCGTTGCACGGCCGGCGCCCATACGGCAAACAGGCAGCCCGCCACACCATCGATGGTTTCCAGTCGTGCACCCAGCACTTTCCAGGCTTGAAAATGCCGCCCCTCGCCCAGCAGGTACAGATCCATTTCGCCCAACTGCGGTTCAAAGCTGTAGGGGCATTGCGCGGTGTGCCATTCGCTGGTGCGCTTGCTCTGCCAGCGCAGCAGCGGGTGCTTTTCAATCACGGTTCCAGGCGGCAGGCGACGTTCGAAGCAATCGGTTCCGGGCACCCGGTCCATGTGGCCTCCGGCAACGTCCACCGCTTCGGCAGCAGGCAGAAAAACGCGGATCAAGGTACTGCCGTCCGGCTGGGGATGCACCCCCAGCACTTCGAATGGATCATGATGTGTGCCGGCCTGTACGCGCATCACGGGCTCGTCGATTGCGGGCAGCTTGATGCTGGTCGAAGCGTGTAGTGGCGCGTTCATAGGCTGGGTTGAGTCTCGCATCGTTGGGTCTTCTGTAGGTGTTCAAGCAAACGGGGGGCCAGGTCGGCAGGGAGCGCCTCCCATTCAAACCGCCAGCTCCAGTTGCCTGTGTCGGTACCGGGCGTATTCATGCGCGCCTCCGATCCCAGGCCCAGCACATCCTGCATCGGCAAGATGGCCAGCGCAGCACGGCTGCCCAGCACCGTGGCCATCATGGCATCCGGAACGGCTTCGGGGTCCTCGACGCCCAGCTGCCGCATCACTTCGTGGCGCGCAGTCTCGGGCAGCGTGCGCCACCAGCCCAGCGTGGTGTCGTTGTCATGCGTGCCGGTGTAATAGACCGTATCGGGCTGGACGTTTTCGGGCTTGTGCGGGTTGTCGGCATGCGCGTCGAATGCAAACTGCAATACGGACATGCCCGGCAACCTGAACTGATGACGCAATTCGGTGACGTCGGGGGTGATGATCCCGAGATCCTCCGCCACCAAAGGCAGATCGCCCATTTCGTCGACAATCGCCTGCAACAGCTCGGCACCCGGTGCCTTGACCCACTCGCCATGGATGGCCGTAGGTTCGCCCGCCGGGATCTCCCAGGCTGCGGCCAGACCCCGGAAATGATCGATGCGCACCAGATCGAACCAGTCGAAATGCGCCCGCAAACGCGCACGCCACCAGGTGAAATTGTCGGCCTGCATCGCCGGCCAGTTGTAGTGCGGATTACCCCAGCGCTGTCCCGTTTCGGAAAAATAATCGGGCGGCACACCCGCCACCAGCGTCGGGTGGCCATCGTCATCCAGCAAGAACTGATCGCGTTGCGCCCACACGTCGGCGCTGTCGTGCGCCACAAAAATCGGCATGTCGCCAAACAGCTGGATCCCGCGCGCCGCCGCCCTGGCACGGATGGCCTGCCAGCACACATCGGCGTGATATTGCTCAACCATCACGGCTTGCAATGCATCGGCATGGGCCGCATCAAATGCCGCCAGGGCCTGCGGGTCGCGGTCGCGCAATGCGCGCGGCCATTCGGTCCAGGTCGCACCACCGTGTTCGCGCTTGATGATGATGAAACGTGCATAGTCATCGAGCCAGAGGCTTTGTCTGGTGCGCCATCCGGCAAAGTGGTGCATCTCCACCTGCGTATCGGGAAACAAGGCCGGGTTGGCCGCAAAAGCAGATGCGCATTGATAGGGAGACAGCCCCACCAATGGCAAACCCAGCGGCAGCATCTGCCATACCCTCACCCCGGCTGCGTGCAGGAAATCCAGCCAGCGGTCGGCATCAGCCAGCGTACCCGACGGAAGCGACGTCGGATGCAACAGCAGACCGGCACGATGCGTATCGAAATTCATCCGGCATTCCTGCGCATGGTGCCGGCGTTTTCTGCCCAGCCCCCACCACTCGATACCGGAACATCCAGCAACGCAGGCGGCGCCACGCCCAGCAGGCGATACAGCTCGCGCAACTGGGTCCGGTACAACTGCTCGAAGTCACTGACACTGCTCGACGGGTTGTAATCGCCAAACCACCAGAACCAGTCCGATCCTTCGCACACCGCAAGCTGGCGCGTGGCCAATGCCAGCTGATCGGCATTGAGCTTTCCTGCGGCCACCACGCTGTCGTAGGCCTCCTTGGCCGCAACCAGATATTCCCAGCCGCGATTCTTGTCCTCCGAGCCGATCCAGGTTGAAAAGCTGCCGTACACCCAGCTACCAGCTGCCAGATGCTTCATCGGCATGGCGGGCGTATCGGCAGCCTGCCGGGCAAACGTGCTGACCCTGATCGTGGGATGGCTCGACAAGGAAGCATAGAGCGCATCCAGAAAGTAATGGCCATTGTTCGGGTAATACTCCCAGGCGTTTTCGCCGTCGAGAATGACCGAGACCACCTGTTGGTCCGCCTCCTTGCCAAAGAAGGTGGCTATGTTTTCCAGGTGATGGACGAAATCACCCACCGCATCGTCGGCATGCCAGTCGCTGTATTTGAATCCGATCAGGTCAGACAAACCATCATCGCGGAAAAACACTTTCGTCTTGTAACCGTCGATCTGCGCGGGTGAAAACAGGGTGCGTCTGGACTGGATGTCGTCCGGTGAGCAGCCGGACTTGGCGCAGCTGTTGCGCCACACGCCCTCGCCGGTGGCAGTCCAGACAATGCCCATGTCATCCAGCTGGGCCAGCGCATCCTCGCTCACGCCGCCTTCTGATAACCACACGCCGACCGGCTTCATGCCGAAATAGTGTTCAAACACCGCCATCCCATGTTGCAAATGCCAGCGCGCACGTTCCGCACCACCCGGATACACCGGGTCTTCGGGCATCGGCGCATTCGGCAACGCATCACGCAAATTGGCAAAATCGTTCAAGAGCGGCACGATGGGATGCCCGTACGGCGTCATCGACAGTTCGATCTGCCCCCGTTCCGCAAGCAGGCGGAACCGCGGAATGAGCCCTGCAATACAGTGCTGGATCAGGGCCAGCAGTTCGTGGCGGTCGGCGGCAGAATAATTTCTTTCCTGCGACATCAGGCGCTTTACCAACGGCAACTGCTTGAGCGAATGTCCCAGCCAGGCCAGGTGGTACCAGGTCAGCAAATCCAGAAAATACTGTTCAGACAAGTAAGCCAGATGCCATTGCAGATCGGCCTGATCGACCACGTCTTCATCAACGACACCCAAGATGCGCAGCAGGCGATGGAACGCAGGATAGGGGTGGATCATGCGCTGCGCATTACAACGCTGACAGTCCTGGACTATGCGCTGACGGCTGGCCACATCCGTAGGGATACGCTCGATGCCGGACAGCAGATTCAACATGTGGTCCTGGGCAGGCTTGCCATGCTTGAGCAATCCGCTCAGTTGCAGCCCGTAGTCGTCGAGTTGCTCCAGCAGTACCGGCGCAAAGTTCACCACCACGTGCATATCCGGATAGCGCTCAAGATGCGCCGCCATGTCGCTGTAATCCTTGATGCCGTGCAGGTAGACCCAGGGCAGGTGGTACATGCCGCGGATCCCCTCGCGGTAATACGGTTGGTGCATGTGCCAGCACAGCACCACGTTGAGCGATTTAGCCGTCGTAGTCATTTTGTGGTCTCGCGTACAGATTTTGCCCAAGCATGGCCGGCGTGACCAGCACAATGCCTTCGGGGGTGACATGGAAGCGTTTCGCATCCTCGATCGGGTCTTCACCGATGACGGTTCCATCCGGAATGGTCGTCCCTTTGTCGATGATGGCGCGGGTGATCCGGCAATGCTTGCCTATACTGACCTTGGGCAGAATTACGCTGTCCTTGATCAGGCTGTAGCTTTCCACGGTTGTCGCAAAAAACAGCACCGAACGCTTGACTCGCCCGCCCGACAGGATGCAGCCGCCCGCAATCAGGGAATCAATCGCCTCGCCGCGTCGGCCTTCGTCATCGAAAATGAATTTGGCAGGCGGATATTGCGGCTGGTAGGTCCAGATCGGCCAGTTGCGGTTGTACAGATTCAGTTGAGGATCGACCGAGCACAATTCCATGTTGGTCTGCCAGTAGGAATACAACGTGCCCACATCGCGCCAGTAGGCCGGCAGGCCTTCCTTGTCACGAAACGGAAAGGCAATGGCGCGTGAGTCGGTGATTTTGGATGGGATGATGTCCTTGCCAAAGTCATGGCTCGAATGGGGCTTTGCAGCATCCTCGATCAGCGTCTGATAAAGGAAATCCTTGGAAAAAATATAGATGCCCGTCGACACCAGTGCGACGCCGGGTTTGCCCGGAATGCAGTCCGGATGCTCGGGCTTCTCGGTGAAGTGGGTAATGCGCATGAACTCGTCCACCGTCATCACGCCAAAAGCGCTGGCTTCATCGACCGGCACCTCTACACTGCCCACGGTGAAATCCGCGCCGGTCTGAACGTGATGCAGCAGCATTTCCGAATAGTCCATGGTGTAGACATGATCGCCCCCCAGCACCAGGACGTACTCGGGATGATGACGCTGCATGATGTCGATATTCTGGTACAGCGCATCGGCGGTTCCCTGGTACCACTCCTTTTTGATGGTGCGCTGCTGAGCCGGCAGAATTTCCACAAATTCGCCAATTTCGGCACGCATGAAACCCCAGGCGCGTTGCAGATGACGAATCAGCGAATGGGACTTGTACTGGGTCAGTACACCGATTTTACGGATGCCCGAGTTGACACAATTGGACAGGGGAAAATCGATGATGCGGTAC
>CAYGMS010000060.1:0-10151 GCA_964350905.1 uncultured Thiobacillus sp.
GCGTGCGCGACGCCGAGGCGTCTGCCCGTGCCTTGTCCGATGCCGGATTCACCATCATCAGCGGGCTGGCACGCGGCATCGATGCGGCAGCCCACCGCGGCGGACTGGCGGGCGCCGGGGCCAGCGTTGCCGTCATCGGCACCGGAATCGACCGGATTTATCCGGCCCGAAACAAGGCATTGGCACATCAACTGGCCGAAAACGGACTCATCGTGTCGGAGTTCCCGCTTGGAACCGCTCCGCTACCGGGACATTTTCCACGCCGCAATCGCCTGATCAGCGGCCTGAGTCGCGGTGTACTGGTTGTGGAGGCAGCACCCGACAGCGGCTCGCTGATCACCGCGCGCGTCGCCACCGAGCAGGGGCGCGAAGTCTTCGCCATCCCCGGCTCGATCCACTCACCGCTGGCGCGTGGCTGCCACGCTCTGATCAAGCAGGGTGCCAAGCTGGTGGAATCAGCCGCCGATATCCTCGACGAACTGGCCTGGCAACAACGCCTGACGCCTCCCATTCTTCCTGAAACGATGTCCGACCCGGTTCTGGACGCGCTGGATGGCGCGCCGACCACACTCGACACCCTGGCGCAAAGAACCGGGTTGACGCTGGATGCGCTTTCAGCCAAGCTGTTGGCGCTTGAACTGGATGGGCACATTGCGTCCCTGCCCGGCGGGCGTTACCAAAAAATTCACTGACACTATGCTCGATATCCTGGTTTACCTATACGAAAGCTTTCGCATGGCTGAGCTCGCGCCCGACCGCGATGCGCTGGAAAAACGCCTGTTTGCCGCCGGTTTTGAAGAGGCCGACATTAACGCCGCCCTCGACTGGTTTGCCAACCTGACAGCCAGCGTCTCGCACGAGCGCCTGTCCCACGTGCACTACCGTCACTACGCGCCCGAAGAGACCGAACGCCTCAATGACGCTTGCCGCAATGAACTGACCTACCTGGTGAGCGCTGAAATTCTCGACCCCGAATCCCGTGAATGGGTCATTTCCGGCCTGATGGCGCTGGGTGGCGAGGACATCGAACCCGACCACGTGCGCTGGATGACCCTGATCGTGCTGTGGAGCCGTGGGCTGATCGAGCATTTCACGCATCTGGAAGACATGTTGCTGAATCACGAGCCGGGGCGCCTACATTAATCAAGCCATGTCCAAACTCGTTATCGTTGAATCTCCGTCCAAATCCAAAACGCTGCAGAAATATCTCGGCGCGGACTACGACATCCTCGCCAGCTATGGCCACGTTCGCGATCTGCAGCCGAAAACCGGCGCGGTCGATACTGAAAATTTCACCATGAAATATCAGATCATCGAACGCAATGCCAAGCATGTCGAAGCCATCGTCAAAGCCGCCAAAAAAGCCGACGAAGTGTTGCTGGCAACTGACCCGGACCGCGAAGGTGAAGCGATTTCCTGGCACATCAGCGAAATTCTCAAGGAGCGCAAGGTCAAGACACCGATGAAGCGCGTGGCCTTCTACGAAATCACCGAATCGGCAGTGCAGGACGCGGTGCGCAACCCGCGCGAAATCGCCACCGATCTGGTCGACGCGCAACAGGCGCGCCGCGCACTCGATTATCTGGTCGGCTTCAACCTGTCACCGTTGCTGTGGCGCAAGATCAGCCCCGGCCTGAGCGCAGGTCGCGTGCAGTCGCCCGCGTTGCGGATGATTGTCGAGCGCGAGGAAGAAATCGAAGCCTTCGTGCCACGCGAATACTGGTCAATGCACCTCGACACCCACAAGGGCGCACAGGCGTTTTCCGCCAAGCTGACGCACTTCAAGGGCGAGAAGCTCGAACAGTTCACGGTTGAACACGAGGCGCGCAGCAAGGAATGGCTAGCCACGCTCGAAGACAAAGCCGCCACCGTGATGCGCATCGAGAAAAAACGCCGCGCCCGCCATCCCGGCGCACCGTTTACCACCTCGACTCTGCAACAGGCCGGTGTGCGTCAGCTCGGCATGACCACCGACCGGGTGATGCGTACCGCTCAGCAACTGTACGAAGGCATGGACCTCGGCGAAGGCCCGGTCGGCCTGATCACCTACATGCGTACCGACTCGGTCAACCTGGCGCAGGAAGCCATTACCGACATCCGCAAGTATGTGGGCGCCAACTTCGACAAGGATTACCTGCCGCCGACCGCGCTGCAATACAAGGCCAAAACCAAGAATGCACAGGAAGCGCACGAAGCCGTGCGCCCCACTTCGGTGTCCCGTACCCCCGAAGCCGTGAAAAAGTTTCTGACCGCCGATCAGGCCAAGTTATACGAGCTCATCTGGAAACGTACCGTCGCCTGTCAAATGACGCCGGCGCAGTTCGACACCGTGGCCGCCGACATCACGGTAGGCGAGGGTACTTTCCGCGCCACCGGACAAACCCTGGCATTCGCCGGCTTTCTGGCGGTGTATCAGGACGATGAAGACGAGGAAGAGTCCAAGTTACCGGTACTGGCCGAAGGCGAAACCCTGCCAGTCGACAAACTCTACGGCGAGCAGCATTTCACCCAGCCACCACCACGCTTTACCGAGGCCTCTCTGGTGAAGTCGCTGGAGGAGTACGGCATCGGTCGTCCCTCCACTTACGCCAACATCATTTCCACCTTGCAGGATCGCGAATACGTGGTGCTGGAAAAGAAGCGTTTTCAGCCCACCGACATCGGTCGGCTGGTGAATTGCTTCCTCACCCGTCATTTCACGCATTACGTCGATTACGACTTCACCGCCAAGCTGGAAGACAAACTCGACGACGTTTCCAACGGCAAACGGGTGTGGTCGAAACTGCTGGAGGAATTCTGGACCGCCTTCGACGGCGAACTGAAAGCCAAACAGGATGTCGAGCGTGGTTGTCCGATTCCGGAAGCCTGCCCCAAGTGCAGCAAGCCACTGTTCATGCAGGCCAGCAAGCGCGGGCTGTTTATCGGCTGCTCTGGCTATCCGGAATGCGATTACACACGCCCCTTGCACGCCAATGCCATCGAAGGCGACAACATCCTGGGCAAGGACCCGGCCAGCGGTCTGGATATCAAGCTGCTGTCCGGTCGATTTGGTCCCTACGTACAGATCGGCGAGATGCCCGAGGACAAAAAGGCGCCCAAGCCGCGTCGCGCATCCTGGCCCAAGGACATCCCGCTGGAAAACGCCACGCTCGAACTGGCGCTCAAGTTTCTGTCGCTGCCGCGTGAAGTCGGACATCATCCGACCTCCGGTCTGCCCATCATTGCCAACAACGGTCGTTTTGGTCCGTATCTGCTGCACGACGGCAAGTTCAAATCGATTCCCAAGACCGACAGCGTCTATGAAATCGATCTGCCGCGCGCGCTTGAAGTACTGGTCATGGAACGCGAAGGCCGGGGTGGCGACTCCGCCGCCTCGGTGCTGAAGAACCTGGGGCCGCACCCGGAAGACGGCAAGGACATCACCGTGCGCAGCGGTCGTTACGGGCCCTATGTGAAACACGGCGCAACCAACGCTACGCTGCCCAAGGACATCACACCCGAAGAGATCACCATCGAGGAAGCCATCGATCTCATTGCTGCGCGTGTTGCCAAAGGCCCGGCCAAAAAACCGGCGAAGAAAAAAGCCGCCGCCAAGCCCGCTGCCACGAAAAAAGCCAAGGCCGCCCCCAAGGAGCCGGCGGACAAGAAGGCCCCGGCGAAAAAACCCGCCGCTAAAAAACCGGCCACGAAGACGGCCGCCACCAAGAAGCCTGCTGCCAAAAAGCCCGCCAAAAAAGCCGAAGCATGAGCGTGCTGCCCACGTTGCTCATGGTCAATGCCTTCATTGGCACGGCGGGTTATAAAAAGCTGTATCAGGAAATGGGCTACAGCGTTATCACCGAGTGGTCTGAACGCAAGGCCATCAGCCTGGTGCGCAAAAGCCCGCCTGCTGTCATCGTGGCGGACTTCTACCACCAGTCGGATTTCCGTGACCGCCTGTCGAATCTCGAGTCTTTGTTGGCCACGGCGCAAGCCTCCCCCCGTACAAAGATACTGGTTTTTTATGAGCCGGCACATCAGTCCATACTCGATACCGTTCGCGCCCGTTTGCGTATTGATGCCGCCCTGACGCTACCGGTACAAGAAGCGCTTTTGCGAACCACCCTGCAGGCGTGGCGTAGCGATACGCCTGAATCCATCTAGATTTTCGCTAAACTTCTTCGTTTGATGACCGTTATCCCACAGGTAAATTTTGGAGATAACCATGCTGCGTTTTATCGTACTGCCTCTTTTGCTGGTGTCTGCCTATGCGCAGGCAGCAACGCTTACGCTTGGCGTGGTGTTGGACCAGCACGAATCCGTCGCCGACAGCAACACCAATCAACGCTACCGCGCGTTTGCCCGCGAAGTCGAGCGCGCTGTTGGCCAGCCAGTCCGACTCCAGTATTACAAGCGCGGCTTCTCCGCCATCAAGCAAGCCAAGGACGGCACGCTGGACATGGTCTTTGGCCCCGTCCAGGTGATCGCCAACATCCACAAATTCAAGTTCGAGCCCATTCTCAAGTCCAGTGAAATGACATCGGCCGCTTTTGTTGCAGGGCCAAACTACAAAGGTACTCTGGCAGGCAAATCCAATGCCCGTATCGGCTTGCCTGATTACGAATCATTGATCGGCAGCATCGCGCGGAGCGAAATCAACAGTCGTGGCCTCGCCAAAAGCGACTTCACCGAAATCAAATTCCACAGCATGGCTGAAGCGCCTCTGTTTGGTTTGAAGCTGGGACGCTACGATATGGCGGTGGCCTCTGTCGAAGAAGCCAAAACCTGGACGGCTGCCAACGGCGGACGCATTCTGCTGACCAGCGCATCCGTTCCGCTGCGTGCGCTATCCGTCCTGCCAGAATCCGTTCCTGCCGACACCCAGCAAAAACTGAGTACGGCATTACAAAAAGGCAACAGCCTCGATCTCGCGTTAAACACCGCCACCCGGGCAGATTTCAAAAGCGTCGCCACCATGCTGAATACCACCCCCACCAGTTTGCCTGGTGCCAAAGTCATATCGGCTACCGAAGCCAAGGCGCTGATTGCCAAAGGGGTGCCCATGTATGACGTGAGGGACGAGGAAGAATACAAGACCGCCCATGTACCGGGTTCGATTTCCGTGCCTTACAAGGAAAGCAGCGCCAAGGAAGTCGGTTTCGAACCGGCTGATGACCAGTTCGCCTTGTTTAAGCTGCCCAAGGACAAGAATGCGCCCTTGATGATGTATTGCGACGGCACCATCTGCTGGAAAAGCTATAAATCGGCCACCCTCGCAATCCAGGCTGGCTGGAAGAATGTCTACTGGTTCCGTGGTGGTTTTCCGGAATGGAAAGAGGCAAAACTGCCGATCGAATCCAAGAAAAACTAGGCGTTGCCTTTATACAAAAAAGCCCGGGAAATCCGGGCTTTTTTGCGTGCAATCAATTTCTACTGAAGGCACTCAAATCAGTGTCACTTTGGCCATATGCAAAATCAGCGGGTTAACCATCATTTGGATGCGACGGATTGGTGCTAATGTGCGCTGGCGTACCGACTGCACATGGATTCATGCCTAAACTGATCTGAGCCAATAAAAACAGCTTGCAACAATGCTTTAAGCGCACTTAAGACTATAAATAAAGTGTGCGTTGGAAAGGTCGTGTGAAATGCCCTTTGCCTGCAATCAAGTATGCTATCGAAAACCTGGTTTTTTACACCATCAACGAAAAGGAAATACCCATGAATGCCAAAGCTTTATCTGCTGAAACTGATCCGGCTGACGTTACAAAAGAGCAGTTGATCCAGGATTTCAAGGTTGTGGTTGCGGATGCGGAAGCACTGATTAAGGCCACAGCCGGCCAGGGTGGCGAGGCAGTGGCTGCCATGCGTGCCAAGGCCGAAGCATCGCTTGCCGTTGCGAAAGAAAAAATGAGTGAAGCGCAGGCAGCGCTGCTGGCCAGGACCAAAGCCGCCGCCAAGGCGACGGATGAATATGTCCATGTCCATCCATGGCAGGCCATAGGCGTCGGCACCGCAGTTGGCGTGGTGATCGGTCTGCTGATCGGGCGGCGTTAAGCTCGGCGATGGCTGAAGAATCGCAAGCGGCGTCAGGGGGGTTGTTTGAATCCCTGAAAACGCTGTCAGTGAGTCTGGTCAGCATTGTTCAAACCCGTCTTGAGCTGTTGTCCACCGACGTGGCTGAAGAGCGGGAGCAGCTGACCACCTTCCTGGTGCTGGTGCTGGTTGCACTGGGGTGTCTGGGCGTCGGCGTCATACTGCTAACGGTACTGATTGTGGTCGCCTTCTGGGAGACGCACCGGTTTCTGGCGCTGGCTGGCTTGACCGGATTTTTTCTGACAGCCGGCGTTGGGTTGGGATGGTTCGCCATGCATCGGGTCAGAACCAAGCCACGGTTATTCGAAGCGAGCCTGGCTGAGCTATCCAAAGACCGGCAGCATCTCCGTTCCGGATCATGAACAACAAACTGGCCCAGCTGGCCGAACGCCGCCAGCAACTGGTGGCGCAAGCGGCCGCCCAGCGCACTACGCTGGCGCACAACCTGGAGCCGTGGCGTGCGCGCCTGGCGCTGGTGGACCGGGGCGTGGCTGTACTTCGCTATATTGGGCGCAACCCTGCTTTGGTGGCGGGGGCTGCGCTCCTGCTTGCAGCGCTGCGCCCGCGACACATCGGAAAATGGCTGCAGCGCGGCCTGGTAGTGTGGCAGGTCGGACGCAGGCTGCGCCGAGATTGAGCGTGACTTCACCAGGCGGGCCGATCAGGCCGCATACCAGAACACAGCAAAGTAATGGCAGGCAGTCCCCGCCATCACAAACAGATGCCAGATGAAATGGCCGTATCGCAAACGCGAGTCGAATGCGAAAAAAAGCACCCCTATCGTGTAAGCCAGTCCGCCGGCGACCAGCCAGAGCAGGCCGGAAGGGGGGATGCGGGCAGACAAGGGATGAGCTGCGATCACGATGAGCCAGCCCATGAGCAGGTACAGGCTGGTGGTGAAGATGGGATGGGTCATCCGGTTCAATGCCTTCAGCATCACCCCGGCCACGGCAAAGCTCCAGATGAGTCCAAGCAGCGTCCAGCCCCACGCGCCGCGCAGCACCCCCAGGGTAAAAGGGGTGTAAGTCCCCGCGATGAGAAGATAGATAGCGGAATGCTCGATGATCCGAAACACACGCTTGGCGCGGCCGATCGGCAGGGCGTGATAAAGGGTGGAGGCAAGGTACAACAGCACCATGGTGGCAGCAAAGACACTCGCGCCCACAATGAACCCCGCATCCCCATGCCGTACCGCATGCTGGATCAGGAACGGGCTGGCCACGAGTGCCGCAATCAGCCCGAGTCCGTGGCTGATACTGTTCGCGATTTCTTCCCCGCGCGACTGCACGCGTTTGGTTGCTGCAAACGACAGATTCACGATATTGGCTCCAATACCCCAAGGGTCATTCACGCCCACGCCAGGCAGCATTCACAACAACTGCTCGCAGACGCCCAATTTGCCATAAGGCCATTACTTTACCCGGCAATAAAGCTTACGGAACAAGTTGGTTTGCTGTGTGGTTCGACAAGCTCACCACGAACGAAACCAACTACTTGCCGTTCGTCCTGAGCCTGTCGAAGGACTTGTTCAGCGTTTCCTTAGTGTGTCTCAAATTGAACCGTGCGCATCGTTGTGCGAAAAGGAAGCGTAGAGAAAATGCCCTGTCAGGATTGGGTTCAACCACCACCATCGCATTCATTTCGCTTGCCGCCCGCTTTCGCGGCAGTCAGACGCATGGCGATCGCCGCATACTGCCTGCTCATCAGTGCCGGCTGCGCAAGCCTCCCTGACGCCGCGCATGAGCGCGAAGTGGGTAGGCCTCACACCCAAAGCGTGGCATTCGATAACACGCGTGGCCCTGTTTCCGCAAGAACGGGGGCCGCCATCATCAATAAACTTGAAAGCGAATCTGGAAACCTCGACATCCTGCAGAAACACCTGGCCATGGAGCAGGCGATTAACGTCGACAGTCCGCTGGTTCTGGGCAACAGGCTGGTCCTGCTGCAAGACGGACCCGCGACCTACCAGGCCATGTTTGCGGCCATGCGCAAGGCCACAGACCATATCAATCTTGAAACCTATATTTTCGGCGACGACGAGGTCGGCAAACAGTTCGCCGACCTGCTGCTGGAAAGACAGGCGGCAGGCGTCCAGGTCAACCTGATATACGACAGCGTCGGCTGCCTGAGTACGCCCAAGGCGTTTTTCGAGCGCTTGAGCGCCGGCGGCATCCAGGTGCTCGAATTCAATCCGGTCAATCCGCTGGCCGGAAACAAAAAGGAATGGCTGCTCAACAACCGTGACCACCGCAAGTTGCTGGTGGTCGACGGCCGCATCGCCTTCATCGGCGGCATCAACATCAGCGAATCCTATTCCAGTGGGCCTTTCGCCAGGTCAGCCAAGAAAGATGGGGAGGATAGCGTGGGCTGGCGAGACACCCACCTGCAGATCGAAGGGCCGGTGGTGGCTGAATTCCAGAAGCTGTTCATGGACACCTGGGCCAAGCAGGAAGGTCAACCACTAGCCGAAAAAAACTACTTCCCCAAACTCGACAACCAGGGGGACGCGATCGTGCGCGCCATCGGCAGCGCCTCCGCCGACCCCCACAGCCTGATCTATCTCACGCTGCTATCCGCAATCGACCATGCGGAACTGCGTGTAAACCTTACCAACGCCTATTTCGTTCCCGATCCGCAATTGCTCAAGGCCTTGACCGATGCGGCACAGCGCGGCGTCGACGTGAAGCTGATTTTGCCAAGCCATACCGACTCCTGGGTGGTGTTCCACGCCGGGCGCTCGCATTACGCCCCGCTGTTGCGTGCCGGCGTCAAGATCCACGAACGACGCGGCGCAGTCATGCATTCCAAGACCGCTTCCATCGACGGCGTCTGGTCAACCATCGGCTCAACCAATCTGGATTGGCGCAGCTTTTTGCACAATGACGAAATCAATGCGGTGATTCTAGGCCGCGATTTTTCCAGCCAGATGGATGCCATGTTCGCCAGGGATCTTGCAGAGTCCAATGCTATCGACCCCGATCGCTGGAAGTACCGGTCGTTGCTGTTCCGGATTAAAGAATGGACAGCACGGCTCGTCGAGTACTGGCTATAGCGGGCAGCCCGGAACGTCGCCGGGGATGTGCGTTACCGAACTGATGGTGCTTTTGATTTTTGAGCACTACTTGTGGTGTCAGTATGAATGACGGTGATATCTGGTGAGACAGAAACAGCACACAAGCGGACACTTTGTATGTCCGCTGCTTCAAAGTAAAAGTTGAATAGAGGCTGAATCCAGCCTGTTCAACGATCGTTACCCCGGCTTCCGCCGGGGTAACGAATGACCTGGCGTTGTGCTGACAAGACAGGCAGATTGATTACTGACCCTTAACCCGCATGTCATTCTTGACGGAAGACACACCCTTGACGCCGCGCGCCACACTGACCGCTTTATTGATGTCAGCCTGAGAATTGACGAAGCCACTCAGTTGAACCACGCCTTTAAAGGTCTCGACATTGATCTCGGCGACTTTCAGGGTGGGCTCGTTAAGTATGGCTGCTTTCACCTTGGTGGTGATGACGCTGTCGTCGATGTACTCGCCGGTCCCCGTCTGCGTCGCCGTGGATGCACAACCCACGACGGACACCAGCGTAATAGCCAGAAAAGCTGCGGAAAGATATTTGTTGAATTGGTTCATGGTTGATTCTCCCAGATGTAAATAAACGGACTTCATGACTCCAGCCACCTAAAGACAAACTGCTACCTGTATTTGTCCCTGTCGGGCATGGAAATTTCCATTACGACGCAGCGGAGTCCAATGATTCTTGCCCCTGTGCCAGGTCGATTTGTTATTGGCAGCATAGACACAAAGACAAGCAGGGTCTGTTCGTTGGCGTACATAGGGCGGCGGGGAAAGCCCCGCCCCGGACGACTGTGCGGCAAACACCTGTCGATTCCAACAGAGTCTATTTTCCCAACAGTTCGCCAACGGATTTGAAATCGTCCACGCGATCGCATATGGCCTTGATCATCATGATGATGGGCACACCCAGCAATAAACCCCAGATACCCCACAACCAGCCCCAAAACAGTACCCCCACAAAAACCATCACTGCATTCAACCGGCTTGCCCGGCCGG
>CAYGMS010000061.1:0-10112 GCA_964350905.1 uncultured Thiobacillus sp.
CCTTCACCGGCACCGACACCCACGTGCTGCTCAACCAGGTGCCGGGCGGGATGATTTCCGACCTCGCCAACCAGTTGAAGGAGCAAAGCGCGATCGACAGCATGGACGCCGTGCTTGAGGAAATTCCACGGGTGCGCGAAGACCTCGGCTTCCCGCCGCTGGTCACCCCAACTTCACAAATTGTCGGCACCCAAGCTGCATTGAACGTGCTGACCGGCGCGCGCTACAAGTCCGTCACCAACGAAGTGAAACTCTATCTGCAGGGCCGCTATGGACAGGCGCCGGGCCACGTCAACGAAGAAGTCCGCAAGATGGCCATTGGCGACCTGGAGGTCACCGCCTGCCGCCCGGCTGATCTGCTGGGCGACGAACTCGACAAGCTGCGCGGTGAAATTGAAAGCCTGGCCAAGTCCGACGAGGATGTGCTGACCTACGCCATGTTCCCTGAAATCGGCAAGGCGTGGCTGCAGGAACGCGCTGCCGGGAGCCTCAAACCCGAACAGCTGCTGCCGCCGGGCAGCGCCGAGCAGGCCAATGCGCCACGCTATGCCGCCGACGAATTCAAGATCACGTTGCATGGCGAGACCTACCACATCAAGCTGTCAGGCAGTGGCCATGCAGACGCCGCGCAACGACCCTACTTTGTATCAATTGATGGTGTCACGGAAGAAGTCCTGGTCGAAGCCCTGAATGAGGTCGCGCTGTCCACTGGCGGTGACAGCGCGCCGCGCAAGACCGCCGCTGCAACAGTCGCCCCCGGGCAAAAACCACGCCCCAGCCATCCCGGCCACGTCACCGCCGCCATGCCTGGCACCGTCGTCGATGTGCTGGTGAGCATCGGACAAACCGTCAAGGCTGGCGACGGCGTGCTAGTGATCGAAGCGATGAAAATGGAGAACGAAGTCCAGGCGCCGATTGCCGGCGTCGTCATCAGCATCTACGCCAAAAAAGGCGATGCGGTGACGCCTGACATGGCACTGGTCGAGATTCAACCGGAATGACCCTCGGCCACACTCAATCCAGACAAGCCAAACTTGTCCTGGCTTCCACCTCGCGCTACCGGCGCGAGCTGCTGGCACGGCTGGGCATGCCGTTCGACGTGCTTTCGCCCGATGTCGACGAAACCCCATTGGCAGGCGAGTCCCCCTCGGCCACGGCCCTGCGCCTGTCGGTACTCAAGGCGCAGGCTGCCGCCGCAACCTATCCCGATGCGCTCATCATCGGCTCTGACCAGGTGTTGATGCTCGACAGCGAACAGCTCGGCAAGCCCGGCAATTTCGACAAGGCCTTTGCCCAGTTGAAGAACATGCAAGGCAAGGCCATGGTGTTCCACACTGCACTGACGCTGCTCAACAGCCGCACAGGAAACACCCAAACGCGCGACATCCCCACCGTGGTCCACATCCGCCCGCTCACCGATGCGCAGATCACGGCCTATCTGGAGAAAGAGCAGCCCTACGACTGCGCTGGCTCGGCCAAAAGCGAGTCGCTCGGCATCGCCCTGATGACACGCATGGACAGTCCTGACCCTACAGCTTTGATCGGCCTGCCGCTGATGGCACTGACCGAGATGCTCGCCAACGAAGGCGTGGATGTGCTGACTGCACCGCAAGCATTCTGATGGGCAGCGGCACCCTCTACCTGATCCCCGTCCCGATCGGGCCGGTCAGCCCGGATACCTGCCTGCCGCTCGACACGCTTGTGGTCGCGCGTCGACTCGAACATTTCGTCGTCGAACGCGCCAAAACGGCGCGGGCGCACCTCAAGGCCATGGGCCATCCGCAGCCCATCCAGGCGCTGCAGATCGAGGAACTCAACGAACATACCCCCGCCGCCGCAATTCCGTCTCTACTGGCGCCGCTCAAGGCCGGACACGACGTCGGCCTGCTGTCCGAAGCCGGCTGCCCTGCCGTGGCCGACCCCGGTGCGGCATTGGTCATGGCTGCACATCGCGACCAGATTGCCGTGGTGCCATTGATCGGCCCCTCGTCGATTCTGCTGGCGCTGATGGCTTCGGGCCTGGGCGGCCAGCGTTTCGCCTTCCACGGCTACCTGCCCGCCAAGGAACCCGAACGCAGCCAGAAGATTCGTGAACTGGAAATCACCGCGCGACGCGACAAGGCCACTCAGTTGTTCATTGAAACCCCCTACCGCAGCGTGGCGCTGATGAATGCGCTGGCCACCACGCTGTCGCCCAGCACTTTCATCAGCGTCGGTGCCGATCTCAGTCTGCCGGGGCAATTGATCCAGACCCGCAGCGCGAAAAACTGGCGCGGACAGACCGATGCGGTCAAGGATCGGCTGGCGGTATTCGGAATCGGCGTTTAAGCGCCCGGAATGCGGTCAGCGACCGCGCCGGTTCCCGGCGGGTGCTCTTTCACGTGGCGGCGCGTCATCCGAGACATCCATGATGCGCACCTTGATGGTTTTCCCCTTCAACGTGCCCGCAGCCAGCCTGCGCTGCGCCTCACGGGCGATCCCCTGCTCGACTGCAACATAGGTGGACATGTCGGTCACGGTGATTTTGCCAATCTGCTCGCGGGTAAACCCGGCGCCGCTGGTCAGTGCACCCAGCACGTCACCGGGACGAATTTTCTCCTTGCGGCCGCCCAGAATCTGCAAGGTCGCCATCGGCGGCATCAGCGGTTCATCACTTGCAGCCTGCAGTTCGCCAAGCGGGTGCCATTCCACTTCCGAGCCCAGTTCCTGAACAATATTGGCTACGCGCCGCATCTGGCTGGGACTGGCCAGACTCAACGCCCAGCCGTCCTCATCGGCACGGCCGGTGCGGCCGATGCGGTGGATATACACCTCGGGGTCCGGCGTGACGTCGACGTTGATGACTGCTTCGAGCTGGGCGATATCCAGGCCGCGTGCGGCCACATCGGTGGCTACCAGCACCGAACAACTGCGGTTGGCGAATTGCACCAGCACCTGGTCACGTTCGCGCTGTTCCAGTTCGCCGTGCAGGGCCAGAACGTAAAAGCCCTGCTCGCGTAAAACGTCAACCAGATCACGGCATTGCTGGCGGGTATTGCAAAAAGCCAGCGTGCTTACCGGGCGGTAATGCTTAAGCAGCAGCGCCACCGCCTGCAGGCGCTCATCGTTGCTGACTTCATAGAAACGCTGGCGAATCTTGTCGTTCTCGTGCCGCTCCAGCAGTTTCACTTCCTGCGGCTGACGCATGAAGCGACGGCTCAGTTCTGCAATGCCTTCAGGGTAAGTCGCAGAAAACAGCAAGGTCTGGCGTTTGGCCGGACATTGCCGGGCGATGAAGGCCATATCGTCGTAAAAGCCCATGTCCAGCATGCGGTCGGCTTCGTCGAGCACCAGCGTATTGAGCCCATCAAGGTTCAAACTCCCGCGTTGCAGATGATCCATGATGCGACCCGGCGTACCGACGACAATATGGGCGCCATGCTCCAGGCTCGCCATTTGCGGGCGCATCGTCGAGCCACCGACCAGCGTCAGGATCTTGATGTTTTCCATGCAACGCGCCAACCGACGCAACTCCTGCGCCACCTGATCCGCCAGTTCACGCGTGGGACACATCACCAGCGCCTGCACCCCAAAAAATCGCACATTCAGATTGGTCAGCAGCGGAAGACCAAATGCCGCGGTCTTTCCGCTGCCGGTCTTGGCCTGTGCAATCAGATCATGGCCCGCCAGCGCGATGGGCAAACTGGCCGCCTGGATCGGTGTCATATTCAGGTAACCCAACTGCCGTAGATTGGCCTGCATGGCAGGTGCCAGCGGAAGTTGGTCGAAAGAAGCCTCGCCCGTAGAGGGGTCGATGGGCGGCGGATTGGGAGCGGAATGTTGCTGATTGGTCATGCCGGATTATACGGGGGGACCAAGCGGGATTCGGACCAAGAGCCATGGTCAAGGCTCACGGTGGCTCGCCATCCCTATAGACCATGGCCCAAGCAAAGCCATACGTGTGCAATTCGCACCCGGTCAGCGTTATCATCCGCTACGGCTATAATGGTACAAATTTACCAGCTTCGGTAGTACAAAAATTAAAGCCCAAGCAATTCCGACCGTTACTGCTTTAACGCTATTACCCATGAACTCGAACAGCTTGAGGTGGTCTACAAAACGATAGGGACCTTGAGTTGGAGTTGGGGCGAACAAGTAATCATGTCGGCACGCAGCGCTTACAAGCCACAGCGTGCCGCTTCTACACTTTTACAGGAGAATCATTGTGCGCAATGTTAATCACCTGAATGTAGGACAGCGCGTCGATATGGCTGCGCTCATTCATGGCAATACTCTTGACAGTGCAAAGCATAAGCGCGCGCTGACGACTCACCCGCTGGCCGATTCTGTTGCTTCGGCCATGGCTGCGCTGGCCAAGATCGATGCCATCGTAGCCGATGGCTGCTTGAACCATCCTGACAAACTGACCCAGGATAAAATCCTGGCTTATGCCCTTGCCCTGTTGCGGGTACGCGAGTGTGCAGGCATGGCGGGCATGCAACGTTTGATGAATGCATGCGATGCCCTTGCCGTCACCGTATCCAGACTGATCGATGATCGAACCAGCGCGTGTCATGCAAAATGTGCGGCCTTGACACAATTTGTCACGCACGCCCGGGAAATGATCCTGGCGTCGACAAGCCAGACTACGGCATTTTCCAACCAGCCACGTATCCGCCAGTGATATTCGGCTTGGCATCATTGTGCAGCGGGTTATGGCAGGCTTCGCGAGGTCGAATCAATAATCTGTTGGGACCCCGACCTTCCCTCTTCAACTGACAGGCTGAAACCTCAGTTGCTCATTTGTCCCGATTTTTTACGCTATTCATCCGGCCAGATTTACCCGCGAGCTCGTTCGTGCTGAGCCTGTCGAGGCACAGCCCTTCGACAGGCTCAGGGCGAACGGCAATCATGTTTAATTCGTGCCGGATCAATAATCATCACGCAACCGCCATGGCAATGCGCTTATAAAGCGCCACGATAAGGTCGGACTGGGTGATCATGCCTATCACCCTGTTTTTTTCATCAAGCACCGGAACATGGTGCAGATTGTTCTCCGAAAGCTGGTGCACCAGCTCAGAGATGGGGGTGTCGGCCTGGGCGCTCAAGATGTTCGACGTCATGATCTGCCCGACCACTTCGGCTTTTTCCGAATTTCCCCCAGGTGTACGCCGCAACAGTCCCTGCAAGCGCACCGCCAGCCCTGCGGCCGTCGTGTCATCAAGCTGACGCAGGAAATCAGCCACGGTAACGATGCCAACCAGCCGGCCAAAACGGTCCACCACCGGCAAAGCCTTGATCTTGTGCGCCCGCAACAGGCTCCAGGCTTCTTCCAGTTCGGTTGTGACGCTCACCGTAATAATGCTGCGCGACATGATGTCCGCACAGGACAATGCCAGTTGGCGGTCGAAGGCATTGTCCACCGCGAGGTTGTAAAGCCTGACCAGTTCGTTTTCCTGCATGTCCACGTAGGTGCCAATGGACTGGATCGCTGCGTCCAGATCGGCGTGCGTCAGACCGGCACGGACAATCGGCGAGGCATCCCCCGTGCGGTGCACATTTTCCTTGTCCTCGACGCGACGGTAGGGATAACTGCGCCCCGGCATCAGGTTGTTCACCAGCAGCGCGGCGACCAGAATGGCCGCGACATTCCCTATTACCAGCACGACCTCACTACCCGCGTTGGCCAGCCCCGGCGCACCCGCAAGTGCGATAAACAGGGCCAGTGCGCCACCCGGCGGATGCATGCAGTTAAAACGCGCCATCAACCAAATGTTTCCCGCCACCGCTGCCGCTGCCGCCAGCAGGGGGGTCGGCATGAGAAAAACACTTAAATAGGCCGCGCTCATGGCCATGAGGTAACCGCCGAACACCGACCACGGCTGGGCAAGCGGGCTGTGCGGCAAGGTAAAGAGGATGATGGCACTGCCGCCAACCGGTGCGATGAGCCAGAACGAGGCGTCGGCATTGAGATGTAACAACGCGCCCGCCAGACCCAGTCCAATCAGTGCGCCCAGTGCCGAGCGTGCACTTTCGGTGTGCGAGAGCATCGGGGTATCGGCAACCAGACGGGTGCGGATAAAGGTCTTGAGGAGACCAAACCAGTTTCGGTCAGGTGCAGGTTGAGAGTTCGACATATTTATTTGGCCTGACCCGGCTTCACCCCGGCCACCTGGTCTGCTTTTAGGCTGGCGCTTTCACCAGGAACGGGGCTGCTGCCGACCTGCAGTTCAACGATGTTTCCTTTACGCATCCAATTCAAGCCAGTCAAGCCGCAGCGTCAACTGCTGGCCGGTTTCCGTGCTTGCCACCAACCACTCCGCCCCATCGCGGGTGTACACATCCACCGGCAGCAGCCGCTGACGCCCTGGCCGATCGCCTGCCGTCACGTTCACTTCCAGCCATTGCCGTGTCAGCACGGCAAACTCGAGTCGCTCGTGATCAGCACAGGCAATTGAGCGATAGTCGCTCAACGCAGGATAACGCCTGATTTTTCGAACGGGGTCCAGGCTTTGCCCAGCGTAACGCCCAATCGTCCGATGAGACGCTCAGCCAGTCCTTCGTGTTGGGTGTAGTCGACGATGTCTTCAGCTTTAATCACGTCACGTGCGACCGACTCAACGGTGCCCAGGCCATCGGACAAACCGAGCTGGATACTTTTCTCGCCGCTCCACACCAGGCCGCTGAACATCTCGGGCGTTTCCTTGAGGCGTTTGCCACGGCCTTCACGTACCACGGCAATAAACTGGCCATGAATTTCCTTGAGCATCTGTTTGGCAAATTCCTGCTGCTGGGGGTCAACCGGTGAGAAAGGATCGAGGAAGCCCTTGTTTTCGCCTGCCGTCAACAGACGCCGTTCAACGCCGAGTTTTTCCATGGTGTGGGTGAAGCCAAAGCCATCCATCAACACGCCGATGGAACCCACAATACTGGCCTTGTCGACAAAGATCTTGTCGGCGCCGGCGGCAACGTAATAGCCACCCGAGGCGCAGATATCATCGACCACGGCATAGAGCGGGATTTTCGGGTGCAAAGCGCGCAGGCGCTTGATCTCATCGTAGATCTGCCCGGCCTGAACCGGACTGCCGCCGGGGCTGTTGATGCGCAGGATCACGCCCTTGGTTTTCTTGTCTTCAAACGCGCCCTGCAGACTGCCAATCACCGAATCGGCGCTGGCCTCGTCGGACGAGATCACCCCTTGCAGATCAATCAGTGCAGTGTGTGCCTTGGGGATGGAGACGCCGTCCGAACCGAACCAGCCTGCCACCAGAAACAGCACAATAAACAGATAAAGGAAGCCAAGCGTTTTGAACAAAATGCCCCAGTGACGGGTGCGTCGTTGCTCCTGTATGGCCGACATCGCCAGCTTTTCGAGGACGTCGCGTTCCCAGTTCGGTTGTTGTTCGTTCATGTTGTTTCCGTCAAATAGCTGTTTCAATCAAATAAACGCGGCCGTCACGTTCAACGACCGGTACGGGGATAAGCCCACGTCCGGCGCAACGTCCACCGACGCACTGCCCGCTTGCCGGATGGTAGAGCGCACCATGGGTGGAGCAGATCAAGTATAGCCGCGAGTCATCGAAGAACTCGCCCTCCTGCCAATCGAGTTCCACCGGCACGTGGCCGCACTGGTTGAGAAAGGCGTGTGCCTGACCCCCAAATCGCACCACAAAAGCAGGCTGCAGCTTGCCAAAGCGGCTCATCTCGAAGCGCACACCTTTGCCCTGCTCGGCGAGATCGCTCGCGGCGCAAATCAGCCGTTCGCGTTCAGCCATGCATGCACCTCGGCAAAACTGTTCATCAGCGCCAGCGGCGCATGTGGATGGAGGTCGTCCGGTTCGTGCGCGCCGTAAGTCACACCGAGGCTGGCAACCCCGGCATTCGAGGCCATCAGCAGGTCGTGGCTGGTATCACCGATCACCAGGGTCCGTGCCAGATCGGCATCCAGTTCGTCAGTCAATTCCAGCACCATGGCCGGATGCGGCTTGGAGTGCGTCTGGTCGGCGCAACGGGTAGCAGCAAACAAATGGCCAAGCCCGCTGACTTCGAGCGCACGGCTGAGCCCATGATGGCTCTTGCCGGTGGCCACAGCCAGATGGAAGCCATCGGCATGCAACTGTTGAATGCCGCTCACCACGCCCTCAAACAATGGGATAAGGGCGTCTCGACCCAGATAATGGTGACGATAACGCTCAACCAGCCTCGGATAGTCATCCTCAGGCAATTCAGGCAGCAGGGTTTGCAAGGCCTGGAGCAACCCCAGGCCGATGATCTGGCGCGAGGCGCGGTCACTCGGGGCAGGCTGGCCGATATCTTCACAGGCGCGCTGAATCGAATCGACAATCACCCCGGCGGAATCCATCAAGGTGCCGTCCCAGTCGAAAATCAGCAGGTCAAATTGTCTGGGTTGATGAGTCATAGCGCATTGATGGGTAATGTATTCAGAAAGGCAGCCAGGTCGGTGGGCAAGGGAGCCTCAACCAGCATTTTTTCACCTGAGATGGGATGGTCGAACACCAGTTTGACGGCATGCAGAAACATGCGCTTCAACCCCTGCCTGGCCAGCCGTTTATTCAATTCGAAATCACCGTATTTATCATCCCCGGCAATCGGAAAGCCCAGATGCGAGGTGTGCACGCGGATCTGATGGGTGCGACCGGTTTTCAGTTCCGCTTCCAGCAGGGTGAAATCAGCATAGGCCTGCTGGCGGCGAAAAATGGTGTGGGCGGTCTGGCCATCATCGCGCACGGTGACACGCTTCTCGCCGTTGTCATCCACGCGCTTGTGCAGCGGCAGCTTCACGTGCTGCGTGGGGTTTGGCCAGCGCCCGGCCACCAGCGTCAGGTAGCGTTTCTCAATCTTGCCGTCGCGCATGGCCGCGTGCAGCCCGACCAACGCGCGCCGCTTCAAGGCAATCATCAGCACACCCGAGGTTTCACGGTCGAGCCGGTGCACCAGTTCCATATACCGGCATTCCGGCAGCTCCAGCCGCATCTGCTCGATGACCCCGCGTGAAATACCGCTGCCGCCATGTACCGCCATGCCTGCAGGTTTGTTCAGCACGATCAGGGCATCGTCGCGATACAGGATGTGGGGCACCAGCCGGATCCCGCCTTGCGGCAAATGGGTCGCCGGGGTGATGACGGGCGCCGCCATGCGCACGGGTGGAATGCGCACTTCGTCGTCCAATTGCAGCCGGTAGCTCACCTCGACGCGACCGCCGTTGATTCGGACTTCGCCACCCCGCACCAGCTTGTATATGCGACTTTTAGGCACGCCTTTCAGGCGCGTCATCAGAAAGTTGTCCAGGCGCTGCCCATCCGCGCTATCGTCAATCTTCACGCGCCGCACCGAATCTTTCTCTAAGTCATTCTTTTTCATATACACTATATTCGGTTCAGGCCCTGTTTTGCCTGACCATTTAAGACACCAAGCCGGTTACAACGCTCACCGGTCGCCGCCTGCCAGGCCCGTCTGGATTCCTGTCGCCCAACACCTCACAAGTTGGCTCTGACAGTCGAAACCACCCGCCCCGCGCCAGTCGGCAAAGCAGCGATATTATCAATGACGCGACAACAAGCATACGAAATAAACATTCACGCTCGGGGTTAACCCAGCGGGAATCGGAAAGACCACCCGGCCCGGCCGGTGACACTCTCCAGGAACAGGACCCTAATCAAGCCATGCCATTCAACACACTGTGATCGCATGAACTGCCTGCGTTAAAGCGGCAGTTTGGCCTGTCCCGTATGCACGCGCGCGGGAGTAAACATGAAGCGCATGCTTTTCAACGCAACCCAGGCGGAAGAACTCCGGGTTGCCATCGTCGAAGGCCAAAAGCTCGTCGACCTTGACATCGAGTCCGCCAGCAAAGAACAACGCAAGGGTAATGTCTACAAGGGTATCGTCACCCGTGTCGAGCCCAGTCTGGAAGCCGCATTTGTCGACTACGGCTGCGAGCGCCACGGTTTCCTGCCGTTCAAGGAAATCGCCCGTTCCTGCCTGCCCGGCAATGGCCGTCCACAAGACGCGCTGAAAGAAGGCCAGGAACTTCTGGTTCAGGTCGAAAAAGACGAGCGTGGCAGCAAGGGGGCAGCACTCACCACCTACGTCTCGCTGGCTGGCCGCTATGT
>CAYGMS010000062.1:0-2415 GCA_964350905.1 uncultured Thiobacillus sp.
GTCGGTGCCCGAAACCAGCACCGGCTCCTTGAATTTCTTGGAAATCTCGACCAGCGCACCAAATCCGCCAATGCTCGTAAGCACTTCGGGGCGCATGGTGCGTTTGGCCAACGGCTTGATACGCTCGACCAGCGCGTCACCGGCGTCAATGTCGACACCGGCATCTTTGTAGGAAATGGAAGACACACGCGACTCCAGAATCAAAAAGTGCGCTATTTTACCGCCTATGCAGCCTATCCGCCCCCCATCCCTTCCAGGCAACCTCTCCTGGCTTGCCCTCGCCGCCCTGCTCGTCACGGGCGGACTGGTCTACCTGCTCGGCCCCATCCTCACGCCCTTCCTGGCCGGCGCCCTGCTGGCCTACATGTTCGACCCGCTGGTCGACCGGCTGGAAGCACGCGGCTGGTCGCGTACCTCTGGAACCGTTGCAGTGATCGTGCTGGCGGGAGTAACAGTATTTGGCCTGATTCTGATTGCTTTGCCCCTGTTTCAAGGCCAATTCACCGAGCTGAGTCTGCGGCTCCCGGCCGCCCTCGACCTGCTGCAAACCCGTTTCCTGCCCTGGCTGCAGCAGACCTTCGGCATCACCATCGCCCCCAGCCTGGACACCCTCAAAACCTGGCTGACCGAACATGCCTCTGAAAGCGGCGCCAACTGGCTACCCACCCTGCAAACCGGCGCACTTGCGATCGTAGGCGTGGTGGTCAACCTGCTGCTGATTCCGGTGGTGATGTTTTATCTGCTGAAAGACTGGGATGTCATGGTAGCGCGCGTCGCCGCGCTGGTGCCGCGCGACTGGACAGGGACGGTCACCCGCGTCGCGCGCGCGATGGACGCGGTGGTCGGCGAATTCATGCGCGGGCAGCTGGCGGTCATGACCATCCTCGCGCTGTATCACGGCATTGCACTGTGGGTGCTGGGGCTCGACTACGCCCTGCCGATCGGACTGCTCACCGGACTGCTGTCCTTCGTGCCTTTTCTCGGAATCGGCCTGGGCCTGACGCTGGCCTTGCTGGTGGCGCTGTTGCAGTTTGCCGACTGGGGTGGAGTAGCCTGGGTGGTGGGGATTTTCGTGGTCGGCCAGCTCATCGAAGGCTACGTGATCACCCCGCGCATCGTCGGTGAACGGGTCGGCCTGCACCCGGTGGCGGTGATCTTTGCGCTGGCGGCATTCGGCCAGTTGTTCGGCTTTGTCGGCGTGCTGCTGGCGGTGCCGCTGGCGGCGGTGCTGCTGGTGGCGCTGCGCGAGTTGCGTGGCGTATACGAGGCCAGCGCCTTCTACCGCGGCGGCTATAATGCCGGCTCTCCCGATTTCGCCTCAACTGCCATGTCTGCACCCCTGCTCGGCCAACCCCTGCTCGAATCGCACATCACGTCCCTGCCGCTGATCCACAAAGGCAAGGTGCGCGACATCTACGGTGTCGGCGACGACAAACTGCTGATCGTGACCACCGACCGCCTCTCCGCGTTCGACGTCGTCATGCCGACGCCGATCCCCGGCAAGGGCGAGGTCCTCACCCGGGTGTCGGCTTTCTGGTTCAACAAGCTGAAAAGCATTGTTCCGAGCCAAGCGCTCGATATCCCGCCCGAATCCGTGGTGACGGCAAACGAACGCAACCAGGTGGCCGGACGCGCCATCGTTGTCAAAAAACTCAAGGCCCTGCCGGTCGAAGCCATCGTGCGCGGCTATCTGGTGGGGTCGGGCTGGACGGAATATCAGGCCAGCCAGTCGGTGTGCGGCATCAAACTGCCGGCCGGGCTCAAACAGGCCGACCGCCTGCCCGAGCCGATCTTTACCCCATCGACCAAGGCCGCCGTGGGTGCACACGACGAAAACATTGCTTTTGACGCCATGGCCAAGTTGATCGGCGCCGACCTGGCCCAACAGGTGCACGACGTAAGCCTTGCCCTGTATAAGGCAGCAGCAGAGTATGCGCTCACACGCGGCATCATCATTGCCGACACCAAGTTCGAATTTGGCATCGACGAAAGCGGCAAGCTGGTATGGATCGACGAGGCGCTGACCCCGGATTCCTCCCGCTTCTGGCCGGCCGACCAGTATCAGCCGGGCAGCAACCCGCCCAGTTTCGACAAGCAGTTTGTGCGCGACTGGCTGGAGGCCAGCGGCTGGAACAAGCAGGCACCGGGACCGGTGCTGCCCGCCGAGATCGTTGAAAAGACCGCCGCCAAATACCGCGAAGCGATGACGCGGCTGCTGGGTTAAATAAAGGCGTTATCCGCGAAGCTCGCGAAGGAGCGCCAAGAAAACCCTTGGAACTGACAGTCGTATTCCAGGAACCCCTTCGCGCTTCTTCTCGGCCTTCGCGGAAAGGGGTTTATTTCAACGTCGCATTCAGAAAGTCCGCCACCGCTTCGACCATTTCACCCTCGCGCCCGCTGAAGAAATGATCGGCG
>CAYGMS010000062.1:2515-5226 GCA_964350905.1 uncultured Thiobacillus sp.
TAATCGTCGATGACCGCAGCACCGCACGCAGTCTGCTCGAAGGACTGGCACGCACGCTTGAGCCGGGCGTGATCGTGGAAAGCTTTGCCGACCCACTCGATGCGCTGGAGCGCATGCACCACACGCCCCCGGACCTCATCATCACCGACTACCGCATGCCCGGCATGGACGGCATCGAGTTCACGCGCCGCATTCGGGCTGAGCGCCTGCTGACCGACATACCCGTCATCATCGTCACCGTAGTCGAAGACCGCCAGATTCGCTATCAGGCACTGGAAAATGGTGCGACCGATTTCCTCACCCGCCCGATCGATCCCCAGGAATGCCGCGCCCGTTGCCTGAACCTGCTGGCACTGCGCCGCAGCCAGAAAATGGTGGCCGACCGCGCCCAATGGCTGGAAGAGCAGGTGATGCAGGCTACCCGGGAAGTGCGCACACGCGAACGCGAAACCCTGATGAAGCTGGCCAAGGCAGGCGAGTATCGCGATGAAGAAACCGGCAACCACATCCTCCGCATGGCGAAATACGCCCGCCTGATCGCCGAAGAACTGAACCTGACCGCGATGGAATGCGACGAGATCGAATCTGCCGCACCGATGCACGACATCGGAAAAATTGGCATTCCCGACCTGATCCTGCTCAAACCCGGCCGCCATACACCCGAAGAGCAGCTCATCATGCGCAAGCACCCGATGATCGGCTACAGCATTCTGGCCGACAGTCCGTCGCGCTTTCTGCAAATGGGCGCCGTGATTGCCCTGGGTCACCACGAACAATACAGCGGCGGCGGATACCCGCAAGGCCTGGCGGGCGAGAACATTCCGTTGCCGGCACGGATTGTTGCAGTGGCGGACGTGTTTGACGCGCTCACCTCTCACCGTCCGTATAAGCGTGCCTGGTCTTTTCAGGAATCACTGAATTTCGTCCAGACCGAAAGTGGCAAGCACTTTGACCCGGCCTGTGTGCGAGCATTTGAGCGGCGCATCGATACCGTAGCCGCCATCATGCGCGAACTGGGCGATACGCCCGACTGATCCGACGGCCATGTTAAACCGGCTGCCGCTTCCCGCTTTCATCAAACGCCTGCAGGGGCGTATTCAGGCAAGACCGGATACCGAATTCCAGCAGGCCTTGATCCGCCTGTGCGTTGTTGTCGGCTTCTATCTGTATTTCTCGCTCACGAAACTTGAGCACAGTTCCGCCATCGCGATGCAAGTTCATTTCCTTGGACTGGGCCTGACACTTGTTTCGCTCTCGCTGTTGCTCGGTTCGCTGGTCGATTTGAGCCCCTCGGTTGCCCGTCGCGGCATCGGCATGCTGCATGATTTCACCGTGGCCACCTATATGCTGGCCATCTCAAATGAAACGGGCGCACCGGTCGTGGCAGTCTATCTATGGGTCACACTGGGAAACGGTTTCCGCTACGGGCAGGCGTATTTGCTTGTTTCAACGGTGGCATCCGCAGTCGGGTTCATTGTCGTCTATCAATACAACCCGTTCTGGAACGCGCACACGCCGCTGTGGTGGGGCATATGGCTGACGATTCTCGTTGTGCCACTCTACGCCTCCAGCCTGCTCAAGCAATTGCATGGTGCTGTCAAGCGGGAAAAAGACGCCAGCCAGGCCAAATCCAACTTCCTGGCCAACATGAGCCATGAACTGCGCACCCCACTCAATGGCGTGATCGGGGTGGCCGACCTTCTGGCTGAAACCCGGCTCGACAAGGCGCAAAAGGAATATGCCCAGATCATTCACGCATCGGCCCACACCTTGCTGGAACTGATCGAAAACGTACTCGATATTTCGCGCATCGAAGCCGGCCGCATTGCCTCCACCGAGGAAGATTTCGATCTCCATCGCCTGATCAATGGTATCAGCGCGATGATGGCATCCCAGGCACATGCCAAGGGACTGGAGCTCGCGGCGCATATCGCACCGCAAACGCCTTTTCACCTGCACGGTGACGCGCGCCATCTGCGGCAGATTTTGATCAACCTGACTGGCAATGCCATCAAGTTCACCGAGCAGGGCCGGGTCGACCTGTATGTCCGCCCAATTGGACAAGGTCATCTGCAACGCGTGCGTTTTGAAATTGTTGATTCCGGAATCGGCATTGCTGAAGCTGCGCAATCACGCATTTTCGACAGCTTTACCCAGGCCGACCCAAGCGTCACCCGCCGCTTTGGCGGCAGCGGGCTGGGCACCACCATTGCCCGGCAGCTGGTAAACGCGCTCGGTGGCCAGATTGGTCTGCACAGCCGGGAAGGCGAAGGCAGCACGTTCTGGTTTGAATTGCCGTTCACCCTGCAAGCCGCCCAAGCCACCCAGGCCGATGAGCATTTCGACATCCCCATGCGGGTCGCCATTCTGGCAGGAGCCGAACTGGCCAGCCGTCTGCAGGGCGTGATCCGGAACTGGGGTGCAGAAACCATCGCAGTGGGCAACACCACCCGGCTTGCCGCCGAACTATCTGCCTATTTGTCAGGTGGTACGCCACTGGGGGCTATCGTGGTGGAACGCAGCCTGTTGCCGGGCGAACCGGCCATGTTCCTGCGCATGTTGCGCGATGACGCAAGCCTGGCCACGCTGCCCATTATTCTGGTCGAATCCGATGCCAGCGTGCCGGCCACACATGATGCACAGCTGGTCCGTGCAGGCTATGCCTCGGTCCTGCGGACGCCGGTCAACACCACGCTGCTGTTCAACGCCAT
>CAYGMS010000062.1:5326-9935 GCA_964350905.1 uncultured Thiobacillus sp.
CTGCTGGTGCAACTGTGTGCCGAAGCGGAGCGCATCAAACCTTACGAAATGAGCGCGCCGAGCACACGCCAGAAACTGGAAGACGTGCGGTTTGCGCTGATCGCCGCGCAAACCGCACTGACAGTCTATCTGGACCAGAAATTACGTACCGAAAGCAACTGATGGCGCGGTTGCACCAGCTACGCCCGCTTTGCCCGTTTGCCGGTTCACCAGTCGCTCCATCATCCGCAAGTCGCGCGCCTCCAGACGCAAGGCCGCATCCACCCAGATTTCCGTGATGCGCACCAGTTCATCGTACGAGACCGGCTGGCTGACTTCGCGTGCGCTGCGCAAGGCCAGAATCCCGTTGCGCGACTTCTCCTCACGCCGCACATAGTCACATACCGCCGCCTCTCCCGCACCCGGCTCGGCCAGCACATCCACCACGCCCATCTCGTATAGCTCTTCCGCCAGATAGAGCTTGCCGCTGAGAATCAGCTTTTCGGCTTGTTGGTGTCCGATGCGGCGCCCCAGAAAGGTCATCGCCCCCATGCCCGGGAACAGGTTGAACAGGATTTCCGGCAAGCCCATTTTTGCTCCGCGCTCGGCAATCAGCACATTGGCCGCCAGCGCGCTTTCAAATCCGCCGCCGAGTGCCTGCCCCTGAACCAGGGCGATGCTGGTTACGCCCGGCCGGTTCAGATGGCTGTGCACGGCATAGGAACAGTCGATACAGGAGAGCGCATAGCGGTACAACGCATCGCGATCACGCGCCACGATATGCTGCATGAAAAGGCTCAGGTCGCCACCCAGACTGAACGTATCGGGCACCTTCGAGGCCAGCACGAAATATTTCACGTCCGGCTGGGCCGGGTCATCGATCATGCCGACCATGCTATCGCCCCAGGCCAGCAATTCGCGCAACACCGTGGGCGTGAAGCATGGCCGGGGCTCGGCATGCATATAGCCCCACGCAACCTGGCTATGCGGGTCAAAATACGTGGTGAGCTGGGTATAGGAATGGGATTGTGGTTGAAGCGAAGTATGTACAGCCTGCAAATGCGACATGCGATTCTCCATGTGTTGGATGTTAATCAACCATGCCCACCATGGCATGTTTTTGCAGCCTAACGTGCACCGTACCGTCACTCAAGCAGGAAATGGCTGGCCCGATAGATTTCACAACATCTGGTGGAGTTTTTTATGCCCTACCCAATATCAGGTGGGTTTGGCCTGAACATTAGAACGTCCAGACCATGCGCAGCGCCAATACCAGCAACAACAGGGCAAAGATCCGCTTGAGTGGGCGGATTGGCAGCCGATGTGCCGTTCGCGCGCCGAGCGGCGCCGTCAGCACGCTGCCCAGCACAATGCCGAGCAGCGCAGGCAAATAGACAAATCCGAGGCTGCCCGCAGGCAAGCCGCTCACCTTCCAGCCGCCCAGCACGTACCCCGCCGCACCCGCCACCGCGATCGGAAAACCGATCGCTGAGGACGTCGCGATCGCCCGGTGCAAGGTGATGTTGTGCCACAGCATGAAGGGTACCGACAGCGTGCCGCCGCCGATCCCCACCCAGCTCGACACCGCGCCAATCACACCACCCGCCAGCAGGGTTCCGGCCCGGCCCGGCAGGCCGCGATGCGCGACTGGCTTGAAATCCAGCCACATCTGGACAGCCGCGTAAAACAGGAAGATCACAAAAAACAGCTTCAGCACAAAAGCCGATACCTGCGCGGCCAGTATGGCGCCAACCAGGGTCCCCACAATAATGCCGGGGGTGATGCGCCGCACCAGCGGCCATTCAACGGCACCATGGCGATGATGCGCACGCACGCTGGACAATGACGTAAACAGGATCGATGCGAGCGAGGTGCCCAGTGCCAGCTGCGGCTCCAGGCCCGTCGCCAGGCCCTGGCCGTGCAGCATGAAAATCAGCACCGGCACGATGATGAGGCCGCCGCCCACGCCCAGCAGGCCGGCGACAAAGCCCACCACCAGCCCCAGGCCACCGTAGGCGGCCAGCAATGGCGGATCGATCACACCAGGTGTTTAACGATGAAGGCGTAATCGGCCGGGTCGACCGGGGTAATCGACAGGCGATTGCCTCTTTGCAGAATACGCATGTTGGCGAGTTCGGGATACGTGCGGATTTCCGACAGCGGCATCAGCCGGGTTTTCTTCACCAGCTTCACGTCCACATTCACCCAGCGCGGCGTTTCCGGCGTGGCCTTGGGGTCAAAATACTTGTTCTTGGGGTCGAATTGCGTCGCGTCGGGATAGGCCAGCACGCTGACTTCCGCCAGCCCGACAATACCCGGTTTGGCGCAGGACGAATGGTAGAACAGCACCTTGTCGCCCACCTTCATCTGGTCACGCATGAAATTGCGCGCCTGATAATTACGGATGCCATACCAGGCGACGCTCTGATTGGGCATGGCCGCCAGATCATCGATGCTGACGTCGCTCGGCTCGGATTTCATGACCCAGTAGCGCATGCTCAGCCCCGCTTGATCAGCGTGCCAACGCCTTCGGGTGTCAGCACTTCCAGCAACAAGGCATGCTCCACCCGGCCGTCGATGATATGTGCGGACTTCACGCCGCTGTTCACCGCATCAACCGCATAGCCCACCTTGGGAATCATGCCGCCGGATATCGTGCCATCCGCCATCAGTTCGTCGACCTGGCTGGGCGTGAGACCCGTCAGCAATTGCATCTGCTTGTCGAGCACACCCGGCGTATTGGTCATGAAAATCACTTTTTCCGCCTTCAGCACGCCGGCAATCTTGCCCGCGGCCACATCGGCGTTGATGTTGTAGGCATTGCCTTCCGCATCGGCACCGAGCGGCGCCACCACCGGGATGAAGTCGTGTGCGTCGAGCACCTGGATAACTTCCGGGTCGATTCTGGTGATTTCGCCGACCTGGCCGATGTCGAGCATCTGGTCGGCCTTGTCCTTGCTCGCCACCAGCATTTTTTTGGCATGGATGAAGTTGCCGTCCTTGCCGGTCAGCCCCACCGCCTTGCCGCCGTGCTTGTTGATCAGCGCCACGATATCCTGATTCACCAGGCCGCCGAGCACCATCTCCACCACATCCAGTGTTTCATCATCGGTGACACGCATGCCCTGGATAAACTCGCTCTGCTTGCCTATGCGCTGCAACAACCCGGCGATCTGCGGACCACCGCCATGCACCACCACCGGGTTCATTCCCACCAGTTTCAGCAACACCACATCCTTGGCAAAGGCTTCCATCAAATGCCGCTCGGTCATGGCGTTTCCACCATACTTGATGACGATGGTCTTGTCGTAAAACCGCTGGATATAAGGCAATGCTTCACACAGGATATTGGCTTTTTCAGCGGCAGTATGGGTTGCGGTCATGGCGACTCCGAATTGAATGTGTGCGAATTTTACGCCATTAAAAAAGGCGACGCGAAGTCGCCTTTTTTACACCAGGGCACGGATGCTATTGCACTGCCAGCCGCTTGGCCGCCGCCGCCGCCTTTTTGGGCAACACCAGTTCCAGCACGCCATCCTGGTAACGGGCATTGGCCGCAGCCTCGTCAATCTCGCTCTCCAGCGCAAAACTGCGGCTGACGCGGCCGAACGAGCGCTCGCGGCGCAGCACGGTCTCGCCTTCCTTCTGCTCGGTGCTTTTCTTCACTTCAGCGCTGATCGAGACCGTGCTGCCATCGATGCTGACATGGATATCCTCCTTGTTCACGCCTGGAATGTCGGCATGAACCGCATAGCTTGTCGCATCTTCCTTCACATCCATGCGAATCTGCGGCATGTCCTTGTCCATCTGCACCGGGCGGAAAAAGCCGCGGAACAGATTGTCGAGCGGGTCAGACGTTGCAAGCGGATCGGTTACCCCAAACGGGTTATGACGGGAAATGTTGGCCATCGTAATCTCCTTCAAGTTAACAAATGTACGGATACAACCGATCTGGGGTGCGATGTTTTCGTTTCAAGGGCATGGTTTGTTTCTTTGTGCCTCAGCCACTAAAGTGCAACCACGCCATCAACCGGAATGAGGCAATGCATGCACACGCTTGACGCGCAATCCTGGCTGGCCGAACACGGAGACTATTTGTTCCGGGTGGCACGCCGCCAACTCCATTCGGACGAACTGGCCGAAGACGCGGTCCAGGAAACCCTGCTGGCCGCACTTTCCGCACAGGCGCGCTATTCAGGTGACGCCAGCCCACGAACCTGGCTCACCGGCATCCTCAAACACAAGATCGTCGACCTGATCCGGCGCCAGGTACGCGAGGTTGCCCTGCCGCACGACGCGGATGGCGAGGAAGCAGTCGACCTGCTGTTTAAGGAAGACGGCCACTGGGCCGATCCGATCCGCCCCTGGGGCAATCCACATGCCGAAGCCGAACTCGGCCAATTGCGGCGCGTGTTGGACGAATGCGCCGATCGGCTGAAACCGGTGATGGCGCAGGTTTTCAGCCTGCGCGAAGTTGGCGGCATGGAAACCGAAGAAATTTGTAAGGAACTCAACATTACCCCGACCAACTGCTGGGTACTGCTGCATCGGGCACGTTTGTTCATGCGGCAATGTCTGGAGTTGAACGGTTTTTCGAAAGCAGGTGCAACGTGAAATGGATGCCGACTTG
>CAYGMS010000063.1:0-9904 GCA_964350905.1 uncultured Thiobacillus sp.
TCCGGAATTTGTCCCAACAGGAAACTAAAGATTGGACTTGTTCAGGGCTTCCCTAGCTATCGCAGCTTACATCCAGGGCAAATTGATAGATTGGTCATGAGCGAACAACCCCGAACCAGCCACCCGAAGGAAAGCTTCCTGTATTCAGATGTCGAGGGATTCGATGCGCTGGCCGAACTGGCCCTGGATATGCGCTCGTCGTGGAATCACGCCACCGACCAGGTGTGGCGACAGCTCGATTCCGAGCTGTGGGCACTGACCCAGAATCCCTGGGCCGTGTTGCAGACGGTGTCGCGGGAGAAGCTCCAGCAGGTATTGACCGAGCCCGTTTTCCGCAAAAAACTTGACGATCTGGTGCAAGCCCGGCGCGATGCGGCGGAAGCACCTGCGTGGTTCCAGCAAACCCACCCGCAATCCCCGTTGAGCTGTGTTGCCTATTTCAGCATGGAATACATGTTGGGCGAAGCCTTGCCCATTTATTCGGGTGGCCTTGGCAACGTGGCCGGCGATCAGCTCAAGGCCGCCAGCGATCTGGGGGTTCCGGTGATCGGCGTGGGGCTGCTCTACCAGCAAGGCTATTTTCGTCAGGTGATCGACAAGGATGGCGCGCAGCAGGCCCTTTACCCGTACAACGACCCCGGCCAGCTGCCGATCACACCGCTGCGCAAACCGGATGGCGAGTGGTTGCGCCTGAAAATTTCCCTGCCCGGCTACTCGGCCTGGCTGCGCGCCTGGCAGGTTCAGGTCGGGCGCGTGACGTTGTACCTGCTGGACAGCAATGACGCCGCGAATTACCCGGCGCATCGCGGCATTATCAGCGAACTGTATGGCGGCGGGCCGGAGCTGCGCCTCAAGCAGGAGGTGGTACTCGGCATTGGCGGATGGCGGCTGCTCGATGCACTTGGCATTGCACCCGAAGTCTGCCACCTGAACGAGGGGCACGCCGCCTTTGCCGTACTGGAACGCGCACGCAGCTTCATGGAGAAAACCGGGCTCGGCTTCGAAGCCGCGCTCGCCGTTACCCGTGCCGGCAACCTCTTCACCACGCACACGGCGGTGGCGGCCGGCTTCGATCGTTTCGCGCCGGCACTGATCGAGCAGTACCTTGGCGGCTATGCCGAGCAGCGTCTCGGGATCACCCGCCAAGATTTACTGGCGCTGGGTCGCCAGAACCCGAACGACGCGTCGGAGCCCTTCAACATGGCCCATCTGGCGATTCGCGGCGCGGGGGCGGTGAACGGCGTAAGCCGTTTGCACGGCAGGGTGAGCCGGCACCTGTTCGGGCCGCTCTTTTCCCGCTGGCCGGCCGAAGAAGTCCCGGTGGGACACGTGACCAACGGCGTTCACATGCCAACCTGGGACTCGGCCCCGGCCGATGCGCTGTGGACGGAAGCCTGCGGCAAGAATCGCTGGCTGGGAACGGTGGAGACGCTGGAGCAGGACATACGCCGCGTCTCCGACGCCCGGCTCTGGCAGTTTCGCACCGCCGCCAGCGGGACACTGGTTGATTACGCCCGCGAACGCCTGTCGCGGCAACTGGCTGCATCCGGCGCCTCGCCCGAGGCGGTCGATGCGGCAAAGTTTCTGTGCGATTGCAACACCCTGACGCTGGGTTTTGCGCGCCGCTTTGCGACTTACAAACGACCCAATCTGCTGCTGCACGACCCGGAGCGGCTGCTGCGCCTGCTGACGAATCCGCACCGTCCGGTACAGCTCATCCTGGCCGGCAAGGCTCATCCGGCGGACCAGGCAGGACAGGCGCTGATCCAGCAATGGATGCATTTCATCCGGCGGCCTGAGGTGCGCCCGCATGTGGTCTTCCTCAGTGACTACGACATGCATCTGACCGAGCAACTGGTGCAGGGAGTGGATGTCTGGCTCAACACGCCGCGCCGCCCCTGGGAGGCGTGCGGCACCAGCGGCATGAAGGTGCTGGTCAACGGCGGCATCAATCTATCCGAACAGGACGGCTGGTGGGCGGAAGCCTACACGCCGGAAGTGGGCTGGGCGCTGGGCGATGGCGAGGAACATGATGACGATCCCGCGTGGGACGCTATCGATGCGGAAGCCCTCTATGACCTGCTCGAACGCGAGGTGATCCCCGAGTTCTACACCCGCGACGCGCAAGGCATCCCCACCGCCTGGGTGGCGCGGATGCGCGAAAGCATGGCGCAGTTGACGCCGCGCTTTTCCACCAACCGCGCGGTGTGCGAATACACCGAGCAACACTACCTTCCGGCCGCCGCAGCCTACCGCGAGCGGGCCGCCAACCAAGGCGCCGTCGGCGTGGAACTGGTTGAGTGGCAGCATGCGCTGAAACAAAAATGGGCCGCGCTCCGCTTTGGCGAAATGAAGCTTGAAACCGATAGCGAGCAGCACAGTTTTGAAGCACAGGTGTATCTCGATGATCTCGACCCGGAGGCCGTGCGGGTCGAGCTTTATGCCAATGGCGTTGCCGGTGCCGCGCCAGAGCGCGTGGAGATGCAACGCGTGCGGCAACTGGTGGGCGCAACCAACGGCTACGCCTATCGCGCCGAGGTGCCGGCAACCCGCCCGGCAAGCGACTATACGGCGCGCGTGATCCCGCACCGCGACGGCGTAGCGGTTCCCCTGGAAGAAGGGCATATCCTGTGGCAGCGATGATCACGATGAAAGACGATCAAGGATGCGGCACGTTGCTCCCTCTGCAACGATCGGCCAGAACCGGTCAAATCGGTCAGCCGGCCGGGATGACGTTAAGCTGTAAGCATCAAAGGAGTCCGGAATGTCCATTCAACTCAAAGAAGAAAGCGACTGTTCGTTATTTCAAACCGCACCACTGTCACCGAGGCGCGGGCATGGCTGGTAAGGGGTAGCGATTGTCAATGAGCCCGCCCGACCAGGCCCGTCAGTCGATGCGAACCGACACTGAGAACACGCCGATACATTCGGGCGTGGTCGTCGCGGTGCGCGGCAGCGTCGTGGATATCCGTTTCGATGCGCAGTTGCCACTCATCCATACCCTGCTGCACGCGATGGCGGGAAAAATATCCATCGAGGTTCTGGCGCAGCTCGACGCGCACCGCGTGCGCGGCATTGCGCTGACCCCCACCCAGGGCCTCGCCCGTGGCATGGCGGTGGAATCCACGGGCGGACCGTTGAAGGTGCCGGTAGGCCAGGAAATTCTCTCGCGAATGTTCGATGTGTTCGGAAACGCCATCGATCGCCAGCCGGCACCGACGAATGTGCAGTGGCGCAGCGTCCATCGGGCGCCGCCGCCGCTGGCGCGGCGTTCCACCCAGTCTGAAGTCTTCGAGACGGGCATCAAGCTGATCGATGTGCTGATGCCGCTGGAACGCGGCGGCAAGGCGGGCCTGTTCGGCGGGGCGGGCGTCGGCAAGACGGTGTTGCTCACCGAGATCATCCACAACATGGTCGGGCAACAGGAAGGCGTGAGCATTTTTTGCGGCATCGGCGAACGCTGCCGCGAAGGCGAGGAGCTCTACCGCGAGATGAAAGAAGCCGGCGTGTTGCCGAATATGGTGATGATCTTCGGCCAGATGAACGAACCCCCCGGCGCCCGTTTCCGGGTCGGCCATGCCGCGCTGACGATGGCCGAGTATTTTCGTGACGACGAACACCGTGATGTGCTGCTGCTAATCGACAATATTTTCCGCTTCATCCAGGCTGGCATGGAGGTGTCCGGTCTGATGGGGCAGATGCCGTCGCGCCTGGGTTACCAGCCGACCATGGGCACCGAGCTGGCGCAACTGGAAGAGCGCATCGCCAATACCGATAGCGGTGCGATCACCTCGATCCAGGCGGTGTATGTGCCGGCGGATGATTTCACCGACCCGGCGGCCGTGCATACCTTTTCGCATCTTTCCGCGTCCATTGTGCTGTCGCGCAAACGGGCAAGTGAAGGACTGTATCCGGCCATCGACCCGTTGCAGTCCAGTTCAAAAATGGCCACGCCCGGCGTCATCGGCGAGCGGCATTACGCCCTCGCGCAGGAAATCCGGCGCACGCTCGCGCAATACGCCGAGCTGAAAGACATCATCGCGATGCTGGGGCTGGAACAGCTTTCACCGGAAGATCGCAACGTGGTGGGCCGCGCCCGACGACTGGAGCGTTTTTTCACCCAGCCGTTTTTCACCACCGAGCAGTTCACCGGCCTCAAGGGCGCGCTGGTCAGCCTCGAGGACGCGCTGGATGGTTGTGAACGCATCCTGCGTGACGAGTTCAAGGACCTGCCCGAGAGCGCGCTATACATGATTGGGACGATCGCCGAAGCGAAGGCAAAGGCCCAAGCCCAAGTCAAAACCCAAGCCCAGGCCGATCCGAAATCCCAGGCGGAAGTCGAGCATGAATCTTAAGATTCTCCTGCCGTTCAAGGTCTTCGCCGAGAAGACCGGCGTATCGCGCATCGTCGCGGAGACACGCGAGGGCGCGTTCGGGCTTTTGCCCCAGCGGCTGGACTGCGTGGCAGCACTCGTGCCGGGGATACTGATTTTCGAGACCGAAATGGAGGGGGAGGTTTACGTGGCCGTCGATGAAGGGGTGCTGGTCAAGACCGGCCCGGACGTGCTGGTTTCCGTGCGCCGGGCGCTGGCCGGAAAGGACCTCAGCCAATTGCGCGACGCGGTGGAGCAGGAATTTCTGAGCCTGGACGAGCACGAGCAAAGCGTGCGCTCGGTGCTGGCAAAAATGGAAAGCAATTTCATCCGCCGCATGGTGGAATTTCACAATGAGTGACGCGCGCCAGGACAAGCCCGCGAAGCCGTCGCTCAGCCAGGAGGTCGGCGCGAAGGCGGCACGCAAGCTCAAGGCCCAGCGTAACGCCGCACCGGGCGTCTGGTTCGGCCTGGGCATGATGGGGATTATCGGCTGGTCGGTGGCGATTCCGACACTGCTCGGCGCAGCACTCGGGCTCTGGCTGGACCAGCGCTATCCGGGCGCCCGCTCCTGGACGCTGGCGCTGCTGGTGGCCGGGCTTGCAATCGGCTGTTTCAATGCGTGGCATTGGATCACCCGGGAAGACGACGCCATGCGGGAGCAACAGGAGGATCGCGATGAATGAAATACTGACACTGATACTGGCTGGGGGGGCGGGGCTGTTGCTGGGTGCGATTTTCTTCGGCGGCCTGTGGTGGACGGTGCGCAAGGGCGTTGCCTCCAAACGGGCAGCCCTTTGGTTTCTGGGCAGCATGGTGCTTCGAACCAGTGTTGTCCTGCTGGGCTTCTATTTTATTCTGGGAGACAATTGGCAGAGATTGGTCGCGGGTCTGCTCGGTTTTATCATCGCGCGCCTCATTGTGATGCGACTGACCCGACCATCGGGCGCACCCCCAAGCCGCCCGGCAGCGGAGACCCGCCATGCGCCTTAGTCCCGACGAGTTGATCTTCTGGCAATCCGGGTTCTTCAAACTCAACGCCACCATTGTCTTCACCTGGGGGTTGATGCTCTTCTTGGCAGTCGGTTCAAAGCTCATCACCCGCAGGCTTTCCATGGAACTGGAACGCTCCCGCTGGCAGAACCTTCTGGAAATCATCATCACCGCCATCGAGAAACAAATCGAAGAGATCGGCCTGAGCCAGCCGCGGAAATATCTCGGCTTTCTGGGAACGCTCTTCCTGTTCGTCGCCACGGCCGCGCTCTGCACTGTCATTCCCGGCTACCAGCCGCCGACGGGATCGCTCTCGACCACTGCGGCACTCGCCTTGTGCGTGTTTGTGGCCGTACCGCTGTTCGGCATGGCGCAGCAGGGGCTGGGGCCTTACCTCGCCTCCTACACGAAGCCGACGTTCATCATGCTGCCGTTCAATATCATCAGCGAAATCTCGCGCACGCTGGCCCTGGCCATCCGCCTGTTCGGCAACATGATGAGCGGGGCGATGATCCTCGGCATCCTGCTCAGCATCACGCCCTTCATCTTTCCGATCGTGATGACGGTGCTCGGCCTGCTCACCGGCATGGTGCAGGCCTACATCTTCTTCATCCTGGCAGCCGTCTACATCGCGGCTGCCACGCGCATCCGCAAGCCGGAACCCGAACCCCCAGCAAAACATTGAAGCAGCAACCACGACCCGCAAAGGAGACACTATGGACAGCATGACTATTATCGCGGTGGCATCGATTGTCACGGCCGGCATCACCACCGGTTTCGGCACGATGGCCCCGGCGCTGGGCGAAGGGCGTGCGGTGGCAACGGCGCTGACCTCGCTGGCCCAGCAGCCCGACGCCTCCGCCACCATCACCCGTACCCTGTTCGTCGGTCTGGCGATGATCGAATCCACCGCCATCTACTGTTTCGTGGTTTCGATGATTCTCCTTTTTGCCAATCCGTTCTGGAATCAGGCGATCGCCCAAGTTGCCGGATAGTAGCCATGCTGATCGACTGGTTTACCGTCATCGCGCAAGTCATCAACTTCCTCATCCTGGTGTGGTTGTTGAAGCGCTTCCTTTACAAGCCCATCCTCGACGCCATCGACGCGCGCGAGGCGCGAGTCGCCAAGGAACTGGCAGACGCCGACGCGAAAAGGGCCGAAGCCCAACAGGCGCGTGATACGTTCCAGAACAAGAACGAAGCATTCGAGCAGCAACGCGCCGCGCTCATGCACCAGGCGACGGAGGAAGCCAAAACCGAACGTCTGCGTCTCCTCGACGAAGCGCGGCAGGCGGCCGATGCCTTGAGAACCAAGCAACAGGACGCCCAAAGAAATGATGCCCACCACCTGAATCAGGCCATCAGCCGCCGAGCCCAGCAGGAAGTATTCGCCATCGCCCGCAAGACGCTGACGGATCTCGCCGGGGCAAGCCTGGAGGAACGCATGGGCGAGGTGTTTATTCGCCGCTTGCAAGAAATGGATGAGCAGGGAAAAAAAGGGCTCGGCATGTCGCTCAAGACTGCGACTGAGCCCGCACTCATACGCAGTGCGTTTGACCTGCCCGAGGCGCAACGTGCCGCCATCCAAAACGCGCTCAACGAAACCTTCTCGGCCGACATCCCCATCCGGTTCGTGACCGCGCCAGACCTGGTCAGCGGCATTGAGCTCACCACGAATGGACAAAAGCTCGCGTGGAGCATTGCGGACTATCTGCTGTCGCTGGAAAGGAGCGTCGACGAACTTCTGAAAGGGAAGAACAAACCCGAACTCAAAGCCGAGCCAAAGACCGAGCAAAGCCCTCATGAAAATAGACCCTGAGAGCCTTCAGACCGTTTTCGACAGCGCGTTTTCCGGAATCAGTCAGGCGCGGGAAGCTTTTGCGCCGCAACTCAGGCCACGGGAAGTCGGCACGATCACCAGCATCGCCACCGGCATCGCAAAAGTCTCCGGCCTCCCCGGCGTGGGGTTTGAGGAAGTCCTGAAGTTTTCCGACGATATGTATGGCATCGCATTCAACGTCGACGAAGCCGAAATCGGCGTCGTCCTGCTGGGGGATTACTGGCACTTGCATACGGGTGACGAAGTCGAACGCAGGGGCCACGTGGTGGACGTTCCGGTGGGAGACGGCTTGATCGGGCGGATCATCAATCCCATGGGGCGGCCTCTGGACGGCAAGGGTCCGGTCATTTCCAGCACACGTCTGCCCGTCGAACGCCCCGCCCCGCCCATCATGGACCGCGCGCCTGTCGCCGCACCGTTGCAAACCGGAATCAAGGTCATCGATGCGCTCATCCCGGTTGGGCGCGGCCAGCGCGAGTTGATTCTGGGCGACCGGCAGACCGGCAAGACCGCCATCGCGCTCGACACGATCCTCAATCAACGCGACCAGAATGTGCTGTGCGTGTACTGCGCCATTGGCCAGCGCGCGTCCGGCGTGGCCAAAGTGATCGCCACCCTGCGTGAAAAAGGCGCGATGGATTACACCGTCGTGGTCGTCACCGAGGGCAACGATCCGCCCGGCCTCGCCTATATCGCACCTTACGCCGCGACCAGCATCGCCGAGCACTTCATGGAACAGGGCCGTGACGTGCTGATCGTTTACGACGACCTCACGCATCATGCGCGCGCCTATCGCGAGCTGTCCCTGCTGCTGCGGCGTCCGCCCGGCCGGGAAGCGTTTCCCGGCGACATCTTTTACATCCACTCACGCTTGCTGGAGCGCGCCACGCACTTGCGCCCGGAGCTCGGCGGCGGATCGTTGACGGCACTGCCTATTATCGAAAGCGAAGCGCAGGATATTTCCGCCTACATTCCGACCAACCTGATTTCCATCACCGATGGGCAGATCTATCTATCGCCGTCGCTGTTCGAATTGGGCGTGCTGCCCGCGGTCGATGTCGGAAAATCCGTCTCGCGCGTCGGCGGCAAGGCGCAGCGTGCCGCCTACCGTGCCGTGACCGGCGATCTCAAGCTCGCCTATGCCCAGTTCGAGGAACTCGAAAACTTTTCCCGCTTCGGCGCCCGTCTGGATGAAGACACCCGCAAGCTCATCGAGCATGGACGGCGCATTCGCGCCTGCCTCAAACAGCCGGAATCCGCCCCGGTTTCCGTCCCCGCGCAAATTGCCGTGCTGCTGGCGTTGACGGCCGGGCTGTTCGATGGCGTGCCGCTTGAGCAGATGGCCGCTGCCGAACACGCCGTGCGCAGGGCGGCGGCCACCATCCCGGATGCGATCACTGCACGATTTGACGGTGCCGAAAAATTAAGCGAGGCTGATCGCAAAACAATTATCGCCATTGCCCGCGCAGCACTCACAGCATTCACGCCCGCGCCGGATGAGACCGGGCCTGCGTCCGGGCTCAAGACAGCGCTCAAGGAAAAATCATGAGTGACACCCCCGTGAGCCTGCGCCGCAAGATCGTCAGCGCCGGAGATCTCGAATCCGTGGTGCGCACGATGAAGGCCATGGCCGCGTCGAACATCGGGCAATACGAGAACGCGGTGCACGCCCTGGATGATTATTTTCGGACGGTACAACTGGGCCTGGCGGCGAGTTTCCAGCAGGCGGAACCCATTGGTACCTCGACGCCAGCGCCGCAGAAGGAAAGCGGGGCGATAGGTGCGGTCGTGTTTGGTTCGGACCAGGGACTGGTAGGGCAATTCAATGAGGTCATGGTCGAATTTGTCATGCAGACACTGGAAAAAATGCCGGGTGAAAAAATGGTCTGGGCGGTCGGCGAGCGCATTCAATCGCTTCTTGTGGAGTCCGATCTAGCGTTAGGGGAGGGCTTCATCCTGCCGAACGCCATTAGCGCAATCACGCCGCTAGTCGGACAGATTCTGATCGAAATGGAAGCGCAGCGTGAAAAGGGCGCGATCGCGCAGGTGTACCTGTTCCACAGCCGCCCCAAGTCCGGCGCGATATATGCCCCCAGCAGTCAACGGCTGCTGCCGCTGGACAGCCTGTGGCGGCGTGATCTGGCAGCCATCCGCTGGCCGACCCACAATTTGCCCGAGGTCATGAATGACAGTGAGCAGACGCTGCGGGCCTTGGTTCGCGAATATCTTTTCGTTTCGCTTTTCAGGGCGTGCGCCGAATCCTTGGCAAGCGAAAACGCCAGCCGCCTGGCTGCGATGCAGCGTGCCGAGAAAAACATCGACGAATTGCTGGAGAACCTGAACCGGACGTTTCACCGCCTGCGTCAAAGTAGCATCGACGAGGAATTGTTCGACGTCATCTCCGGCTTCGAGGCACTGACCGGGCCCTAACCAGGGCCGAAAGGATAGCGATGAAAATCAAGTCAAAGGATTATCGGGTTCAGGAAGGCGTTAAGGAACCCCTGAACACGTTGTCGCCCCGGCGAACGCCGGAATGACGTTGTGGACTTGTCAGCATCTCCTTAAGCGAACTGCAGCGTCTGCACTATGCGTCCAACGGCTATGCGGTATTGCTGATTTTTCAGGCCATGGACGCTGCCGCCTGGCTAATCTGGTCGCATTTGCCTTGCGTTCCATGGATTCCGGAATGGGCGTGGCG
>CAYGMS010000064.1:0-4198 GCA_964350905.1 uncultured Thiobacillus sp.
AGCACATCCTGCGCGCGATAGGGCTTGGCGCGACGCGGCTTGCGGCGGCGGTAGCTGCCGTCCAATTGCATCTCCCAGGCCTGCACGTTGTCGCGCAGATAAGGTTTCAAGCCTTCAGTAATCACGCGCTTTTTCAGCTTGGGGTTGAGCACCGGGAAGCCGGTTTCGATGCGGCGGAAGAAGTTGCGGTCCATCCAGTCGGCCGAGGACAGAATCACCTGCTCGTCGCCGTCGTTCCTGAAGTAGAAAATCCGGGTGTGTTCGAGGAAGCGGCCCACCACAGAGCGCACCTTGATGTTGTCTGACAGATCCTTGATACCTGGCTTGAGTGCGCACACGCCACGGATGATGAGGTCGATCTTGACGCCGGCCTGCGAGGCGGCATACAGGGCGGCGATGACCTGCGGTTCCAGCAGCGCGTTCATCTTGGCGATGATGGCGGCGGGTTTGCCGGCAGCGGCCAGTTCGGCTTCATGGTTGATCGCAGCGATGATTTCGCTGTGCAGGGTGAAGGGCGACTGCCACAGACGCTTGAGTTTGCCGGCCTTGCCCAGGCCGGTGATCTGGGTGAACAGGCTGTTGACGTCGGCGGTGATGGATTCGTCGGCAGTGAGCAGGCCAAAGTCGGTGTACAGGCGCGCGGTGCGGGCGTGGTAGTTGCCGGTGCCGAGATGGGCGTAGCGGCGCAGTTCGCCCTCTTCGCGGCGGATGACCAGCGCCAGCTTGGCGTGGGTCTTGTGGCCGACCACGCCGTAAATCACATGGGCACCGACTTCTTCCAGTTTGGCCGCCCAGTTGATATTGGCTTCCTCGTCAAAGCGTGCCAGCAGTTCGACCACCACGGTGACTTCCTTGCCCGACTGCGCGGCGCGGATCAATGCCATCATCAGTTTGGAGTCGGTGCCGGTGCGGTAGACCGTCTGGCGCATGGCCAGCACGTTGGGGTCGGCCGCGGCCTGCTCGATGAAATCGATCACCGGCTGGAAGGACTCGAACGGATGGTGCAGCAGGATGTCGTTCCTGCGGATGTGCGCAAAGATGTCGTCCTGCTGGGCGAGCTTGGCGGGCAGGGCCGGAGTGAAGGGCGGAAACTTGAGTTCGGGCCGGTCGACCCAGTCGGGCACCTGCATCAGCCGCACCAGATTCACCGGACCGTGCTCCTGATAGAGGTCTTCGGGCGCAAGTTCAAACTGTTCCAGCAAAAAGGCCGCCATCGAGGGCGAACAGTTGTCGGCCACTTCGAGCCGCACGGCGGCACCGTAGTGGCGTTGCGGCAATTCGCCCTGCAGCGCCTGGCGCAGGTTCTTGGTTTCTTCGTCGTCGACGAACAGGTCGGAATTGCGCGTCACCCGGAACTGGTAACAGCCCTTTACCGTCATGCCGGTGAACAGCTCGCCGACGTGGGCGTGCAGGATCGACGACAGGAACACAAAGCCGTAATCGCAGCCCGCTATCGCCTTGGGCATGCGGATCACCCGTGGCAACGAGCGTGGCGCCTGCACCACCGCCGCGCCGGAATTGCGCCCAAACGCATCGCGGCCGGACAGTTCCACCGCAAAGTTGAGGCTTTTGTTGAGCACGCGCGGAAAGGGGTGTGAGGGGTCGAGCCCGACCGGCGTCAGTACCGGCATCAGTTCACGGAAAAAGTAATCGCGTATCCACTCAGCCTGTTCTTCGTTCCAGTGCGTGCGGCGCAGAAAGTGAACACCGTGGGTTTCCAGTTCGGGAATGATGTCGTTGTTGAACAGTTGATATTGTCTGGCGACCAGTGCGTGCGCCATCTTCGATACCGCACGGTATTGCTGGCGCGGGGTGAGACCGTCTGGGGAGCGCTGGGTGGATTTGGCGAGCAGTTGCTCTTTCAGGCCGGCGACGCGTACCTCGAAAAACTCGTCCAGGTTGCTGGCAAAGATGCAAAGAAACTTCAGCCGTTCGAGTACCGGCATGGTCGTGTCGTCAGCCTGTGCAAGCACGCGGCGCTGAAACTCGAGAATGCCGAGTTCACGGTTGATGAGGGTGTCGGGGCTGGGTAGATTCATGATTTGCAATGGATTGATTAGTCTTTAATGATAAGCGCCATCCCGAAACTTGATATGACAACAGTATGACAAATCCGCCGCCACTCGAAATCGAACTCAAACTGTCGCTGCCGCCGCAGCAGGTTGAGGCATTTCGCAGGCGGATGGCGCGGCGGCGCAGTCAGCCAGTGCAGCAGGATTTGATTACCCGCTATTTTGACACCCCGGATTTTGCCTTGAGCGCGCAGGGCGTGGCGCTCCGGGTGCGGCGGGTTGGGCGGCGCTGGCTGCAGACGCTCAAAACCGAAGGCGAGCGATGCGGCGGCCTGTCGCAGCGCGTCGAGTATGAAATGCCGATTCGCCGCGGCGTGCCGGACTGGAGCCGTTTTCCGGCCGAGGCGCTGGATTATGTGCCGGAAGCGTTGCGCGAGCGCTTGGTGCCGGTGTTTGAAACGCACTTTAATCGCACCGCCTGGCTGATCAAGGGCCAATCGGGTGCGCAGATCGAAGTGGCGCTGGACGTGGGCGAGGTGCTTGCAGGCAAACAAAGCCAGCCGATTTGCGAGATCGAGCTTGAACTGAAGGCGGGCCAGGCGGATGCCTTGTTTGCCCTGGCGCTGGACTGGGCGGGGCAGTTCGATTGCGTGCCATTCGACATCAGCAAGGCCGAGCGTGGCGTGCGACTGGCGCATGGCCAGGCTGCGACGCCGGTCAAATCCGCACCGCTGAGCCTGAATCGTGACATGAGCGTGGAAGCCGGTTTTGCCGCCATGGTGCAGGCGTGTCTGACACAGTTCCAGGCCAATTTGCCGGGTGTGCTGACGTGCGACGACATTGAGTATGTGCATCAGGCGCGAGTGGCATTGCGGCGCTTGCGTGCGGTGCTGCGCGTATTCCGTCAGGCGGGCGTGTTGCCGGACGAACTGATGGCGGGGCTGCACAAACTGATGGCTGCGCTCGGCCCGGCGCGCGACTGGGATGTGCTGTGCTGCGAGACGCTGCCGCTGATGGAACCGTATTTTTCCGACCCGGTCGCATGGCAACAGGGCCTGGATCGGCTGGAAGTGCAGCGTGCCGAAATCCGGACCGCCATGCGAGGTGTCATCTTGCAGGCGCAGCCGGGAGTCTGGCTGCTGGCCTGTCAACACTGGCTATGGCTGCAAGCCTGGCAGGACGGGCCGGAGGCGCAGCGCCTGGCCCAGCTGTCCAGTCTGAAAAAATGGGCGCGCCGGGCCTTGCAGAAAGGACATCGTTCCATCGCGCGCGACGCTGGCGCGTATGTGCAACTGCAAGCGGCACAACGTCATGCCTTGCGCATTGCGGTCAAGCGTCAGCGCTATACGGCCGAGTTCTTTTTGCCGTTGTTTGCGGGCCGGCAACCGGCACGCTATCTGACTGCGCTGCAAGCCATTCAGGACAGTATGGGACGAAACAACGATGCGCAGGTGGCGTGGGAACTGCTGACACAGGCTCGGGTACATGATGTGGCGATGGGGCAATTTGCACTCGGCTGGCTGGCGGCCCGGCAGGCAGAAAGCGCTAGCGATGAAATTGCCAGGCAATTGCAAAAATTGATGAAATTAGGGCCTTGCTGGTAGATTGCGCCTAGGTCGTCCTTGTTTTTCAACGCACAATTCGCGCATCCAAATGAAACCAGACACGAGCTTGTCCACATTCCCTCCCATGAAAATCGCATTTCTCGAAGACGATGCGGCGTTTGCCGCGAACATCATCGAATGGATCGAACAGGTCGGGCACACCGTCACCTGGTTCCGCACCGGCCGTGAATGCATCCGCGCGCTCACGGATGAGCGGTTCGATCTGTGCCTGTTCGACTGGATGCTGCCTGACATGACCGGCCCAGACGTGATGGCCAGTCTGAAACTGAAGGGCACGCTGCCTCCGGTGATTTTCCTGACCGGGCGCGATGCCGAGGAAGACGTGGTGCAGGTGATCCAGGCTGGCGCTGACGATTACATGGTCAAGCCGCCTTCACGCAGCGTGTTGATCGCGCGCATTCATGCGGTGGCGCGTCGCTGTTCGGCACAGTTGCGGCCTGAGCCGGTGCAGGACTTCGGTTCGCTGCAGGTGGATTTCGGTAACCGCAGGTTCGAACTGGATGGTGAAACGATCAAGCTGACCGAAAAGGAAACCGAGCTGGCGCTGTATTTCTTTGGCCG
>CAYGMS010000064.1:4298-6163 GCA_964350905.1 uncultured Thiobacillus sp.
GATTGGCGCTACACCCTGCGTCCGGGCGATACGCTGATCGGTGTGTCGGCCCGTTTTCTGGCCCGTCCGGCCGAATGGCCGCGCCTGCAACGCCACAATCGCATCACCCAGCCGCGCCGACTGATACCGGGCAGCCCGTTGCTGATTCCGCTGGCCTGGATGCGGCAGCAGCCCGCGCCGGCGACGGTGATGGCTGTACGCGGGCAGGTACGGGTGACGCTCCCTGATTCGACCGAGCGCGCGTTGCAGGCGGACGAGAAGTTGCTGGCCGGGACGGTGTTGTCGACTGCGGCCAACAGCAGCGCCACGCTGCGCTTCGCCGATGGCTCGGTGCTGGTGCTGCAACCCGGCGCGCGTCTGCTACTGGATACCGTGAGCGTGTACGCCGGCGGCGGCATGGTGGACACCCGACTGCGCTTACAGCAGGGCCGGGTCGAGATTGGTGCCAATCCGGCGCGCGCGCCGGGTAGCCGCTTGCAGGTGATAACGCCTTCTGCGGTGGCGGCAGTGCGCGGTACCCGCTTCCGGGTGGGGGCCGATGCCAGCGCAACCCGCGAAGAAACACTAGAAGGCCGCGTGGGCCTGGCTGCATCGGGCAAACAGGTCACGGTGCCTGAGGGGCAGGGCAGTCTGGCTGAGCTCGGCAAGCCGCCGCGCCCGCCGGTGATGTTGCTGCCCGCGCCGGATGCCTCGGCCCTGCCTGTCCGGGTGGAGACGCTGCCGATGCGTTTCAAGCTGCCGGAGCTGCCCGGTGCGATATCGTGGCTGGGGCAGATTGCCGAGGATGCGCAGTTTGAAAAGCTGGTGCTGGAAGACACGCGCACGACGCCTCAGCTGAGTTTTGCCGATCTGCCCGATGGCCGCTATGTATTGCGGGTGCGCGCAGCCGATGCGCAGGGCTTGCAGGGACGCGATGCGGTCCATGTATTCGAGCTCGACGCCCGTCCGTTTGCCCCATTGCTGACCGCGCCCGGCACCCGGGTGCGCCACGCCAGGCCCGACCTGCAGTGGAGTGCGGTGGTGGGCGCGAGTGCGTATCAGGTGGAGGTGGCGCGTGACGCTGTATTTGCCGACAAAGTGCTGGCCGAGCGCACCTCGGATACGCGCCTGACCCCTGCCAGTGAATTGGAACCCGGCGGCTATCACTGGCGCGTGGCCAGTATCGAAGCGGCTGACCAGGGGCCTTACTCGCCGTCCCAGGCATTCACCTATGACCCGCTGCCGGGCGCACCTGACATCAATCGGGCCGCCCCCGTGTTTGCAAACAATGCACTGACGCTGACCCTGCCGCCTCCGCCTGCCGGCCTACACTATGAACTGGTGCTGGCACGCGATGCCGAACGCACGCAAATCATCTGGCAAGGTTCCAGCAGCGATGGCCAGCTTCAGGCGTCCCCGGTTGAGCCTGCAAGCTGTTACCTGGCCGCGCGACTGGTCGAGGCTGATGGCACGGCCGGGCCCTACGCCACACGCGTGATCGAAGCACCGCCACCTTCTCCCTGGGGCCTGCTGTTGCTGCTGTTGCCTTTGCTGGCCATATAACCGCCTGTGCCGCGTGATTTGCCCGTTCTGAATCTTCTCCGCAACGACCGGCTGTCTGCGGCGCTGATCCTGCTGTTGGTCGCGCTGCTGAGCACCCACAGCGGCATCCTGGGCCGGGTCGACAATCTGCTGTACGACCTCGGACAACGGCTGCATACCCGCCCGCCACCCACCGATATCGTCATCGTCGCCATTGATGAAAACAGCCTGTCCAAGCTGGGCCGCTGGCCGTGGTCGCGGCGTTTGCACGCCGCGCTGGTCGATCGTTTGAAGGATGATGGCGCACGCGTGATCGGCCTGGATCTGGTGTTTGCCGAACCCGA
>CAYGMS010000064.1:6263-9886 GCA_964350905.1 uncultured Thiobacillus sp.
CAATTGCCCGCTTCGTTCAGCCAGACGCCGCCGGTTACGGTTGAAGCGGCACCGTTTGCGCTGGTGCGCCAGGGGCAACGTCGCATCAGCTATCTGGGCCCGCCGGGGCACATGCAAACACTGTCGTACGTGCAGGTTCTGACCGGCGAATTCCCGCCTGGCATGTTCCGGGACAAGCTGGTGCTGGTGGGTGCAACCGCAGCCGGCATGGGCGATTTGCTGCCTACGCCGGTGTCGGGGTTGCGCCAGCCGATGTCCGGGGTGGAGGTGCACGCCAATGCCCTGGCGTCGATGCGCAGTGGCGGGTTGATAAGTGCGGTACCGTCGGGCGTTGCCTTGATCATGGCGGCCCTGCTGGCGCTGATGCCGTTGCTGTGGCTGCCGCGCCTGAATCCGCTGGGCGGCTTGATTGCCAGTGCGGTCTGGTTTGTCGCGGTGGCCGCTGCAGCGATTGCCCTGCCGGCGATTGTGCATGTCTGGATGCCGGTTGCCGGCGCGTTGCTGGCGATCCTGCTGGCTTATCCGGTGTGGAGCTGGCGGCGGCTGGAGAGTGCGGGCCGCTTTCTCGACCACGAACTGAAACGCCTGCGTCAGGAGTTGGGGCCGGTGGCTGATGTTCAGATTAAAACACCCTCGCATGATCCTTTTGAAACGCGTATCCGGCAGGTGCAGGCGGCCGCGCACCGCTTGCGGCATTTGCAGGCGGAGCGCAGCGAAACGCTGGCGTTTATCTCGCACGATATTCGCGCCCCGCTGGCGTCGGCGCTGATGCAGCTCGATAACCTGCCCGCCGCGACGCAGGCCCGCTTGCGCGATCCGCTGGGGCGCGGCCTGACGCTGGCGGAGGAATTCCTGCGCACCTCGCGTGCCGAAATGCTGGATGCGGCGCGTTTTGAGGAACTCGATTTCGTTGCGCTGGTGCACCAGGCCATCGACGATGCCTACAGTGCCGCACGCGCCAGGCAGGTGAAGCTGGAGCGCCAGCTGCCGGATGACCCGGTGTGGGTGCAAGGCGAATTTGGCCTGCTGCATCGCGCCATGCTGAATCTGATTCTGAACGCAGTGCATTACGCGCCTGAGCAGTCCAGCGTGCTGATTCGCGTGGCGAGTGAAGACGGGAACGTGGAGGCGAGCGTGACCGATTTTGGCCCAGGTATTTCGGCGGAGAATCAGGCGCGCCTGTTTCAGCGTTTCAGCCGGGGGACTACCGGGCAGACCACCGGCACCGGACTGGGCCTGTATTTCGTGCGGACCGTGGCTGAAAAGCATGGCGGCTCCATTGCGGTGGAAAGCGAACTGGAGCGGTTTACCTGCTTCAGATTGCGTGTGCCGCTGGCGCAGACAGCGTGGTAGTGAACTGCGTTTGTCATATTTTGTACACTGAACCGACGCACAATTGCCTTGTTTGGCATCTTCAATCTGGCAAAGGACACACTGAATGGAACTCATCTTGTGGCGGCACGTCGAGGCAGCGGATACGCACCCGGACATCGAACGCGAACTGACCGAGCGAGGTCGCAAGCAGGCGGCGCGCATGGCCGATTGGCTCAACCCGCGGCTGCCACCGGATATCCGCATTCTGGTCAGCCCGGCGACCCGTGCCATACAAACCGCGCAGGCGCTGGGGCGTGACTATGACGTGATCCCCGAGCTGGCACCTGGTGCGCAGGTGGCCGATGTGCTGGCCGTTGCGGGCTGGCCGGAGGCGGTTTATCCGGTGTTGATCGTGGGGCATCAGCCCACATTGGGTCAGGTGGCGGTACAACTTTTGACCGGACAGGCAGGCGATACGGCAGTGAAAAAAGGCGGCGTGTGGTGGTTCCAGAGCCGCGAGCGCATGGGGCAATTACAGGGTGTATTGCACGCCGTGGCAGGGCCTGACTGGTTATAATCCTTATGTGACTAGCCAGCCCAACAAGCGTGTATCGATCGCGCCCCGTTCAACCCCGCAGACGAGGTGTGCGCAGTGCCGGGTTGGCTGAGTAGTCTGCGTGACCTGATTGCAGAAGCGAGTCCGTTGCGCCGCTTCATGCTGGCCCTGCTGGTGTTGCTGCCCGTGGTCGCGCTGGCTGCGGCGTATCTGTGGTTCAACCCGACGGCGTACCGCGTGTTGTACACCCAGCTTTCCGACCGCTCGGGCGGTGAAGTCATCACCGCGCTGGAGCAACTCGACATTCCCTATCGCCTGACTGCCGCCGACGGCACCATCGAGGTGCCGGCCGATCAATTGCATGCAGCGCGTTATCGCCTGGCTGTCAGGGGCCTGCCCAAATCCGACGCGGATGCAGAAGATGAGGTCGATCGTGCGCCGCGTTTTGGCGCGTCGTCGTTGCAGGAGCAACAGCGCTATCAGCGTGCGCTCGAAGTCGATCTGGCGCGCTCGATCCAGAAACTCGAAACAGTCGAACTGGCACGCGTCCATCTGGCGCTGCCCAAGGTGTCGCCGTTCCTGCGTGATGCCCCTCCGGCAACCGCTGCGGTTCTGGTCAGGTTGCGTAGCGGCGCACAGTTATCAGAAGAGCAGGTCACCACGATCCAGACGCTGGTGGCAGCGGGCGTGCCGCGCCTGAAGCGGACCGAGGTGCAGGTGCTGGATCCGAGCGGGGTGCGGTTGGGCGAAGTCGAGCCTGAGCTTGCGCAGTCGCAGCGTCTGGCGCTGGAGCAGGATCTGGTGCAGCGGGCATTGGCGGTATTGACGCCATGGCTGGGCAAGGACCGGGTCAGCGTGCAGGTGACCGCCACGCTGAATGACAGCGAAACCCGACAGACCGTCGAGCAGGTGCGGAATGTGATCGTCGACGGCAAGGCGCGCCCGCTGGAAAAAACCGTGCGGACCACGCGTGTGCCGGAAGGTCATGTGCAGCGTATCAATGTGGTCGTGATCCTCGGGTTTGATGCCAGTGCGAATGAGCGTTGGCGTGCTGGCCAACTGGCGCGGCAGGCCCTGGGCCTGCAGTCATCCCGTGGCGATACCCTGAATGTGTACGCACTGCCATCCACCCAGGCAGCAAGCGTTCAGGACACGCCTGAACCGGTTGTGGCGCAGCCCGCGACTCCGTTGCCCTCATTGCTCCCCCCACCCGTTTCGATCCCGCAGGTGCAAGCGCAGGAAACACCGGTTCCTCAGCCAGGCTGGCTGGACAGGACGACTCCCGGAGGGCTGCTTGCTGGTGGGCTGGGGGTACTGCTGCTGGGCCTGCTGTGGTGGCGCTTTCAGCGCAAACCCGCGCCCGAACCGGGTGAGCCGGAAGACTTCGAACACGAACTTGAAGTAGCGCGCAGCCAGGTGCTGGCGGACCCGCGCGTGACGGCGGATGTCATCAAATTGTGGATGCGCGCATGAGCCAGGCCGGAATCGAAAAATCGGCAGCGCTGTTGCTGGCACTTGGCGAAGAGGCCACCGCCGCCGTATTTCGCTATCTGAGTCCGCTGGAGGTGAGCCGGCTGGGCAGCGCGATGCGTGAGATGGAGGTGTTGCCGCGCGAGCGCGTGATGACCATCCTGCGCGAACACGCAGCCGAGGCCGCCGAGCAGACCGGCTTTGCCGCGGATACCGGGCGCTTCCTCGACGAAACCCTGAAAATGGCCTTGAGTCCGGAACGGGCGCAGGCCATCCTGCAGCG
>CAYGMS010000065.1:0-9862 GCA_964350905.1 uncultured Thiobacillus sp.
ATCAAACCGCTGCCGTACAGGCGGTGGTGGATTGCTTCAAGGGCCAAGCGCCGACCCACGGCGGCATCCGCTATCGCCTGGACCCCGGTGCGCAGAAAGCCCAGCCCGCCAGCCCGCAGGCCTCGCTGGCGCTCGACCCGTCCGAAGCTGTCGCCGACAAAGAGGCGGCGTTCCGCAACGGGGACATCACCCTGTCCGAGGCGAACCTCCTGGAAAACATTCAGCAGGTTCAACGCCAGCAGAACCTGCCGGTATCGACCGAGCTGGTGAAGACCAAGATCAGCAAGGTCAACCTCGACATCGAGATGGAGACCGGCACCGGGAAGACCTACTGCTACATCAAGACCATCTTCGAGCTGAACAAACAGTATGGCTGGAGCAAGTTCATCATCGTTGTGCCGAGTATTGCCATCCGGGAGGGCGTGGCCAAGTCGCTGGAGATCACGGCCGAGCACTTCCTGGAGACGTATCACAAGAAGCCGCGCTTCTTCATCTACAACTCCAAGCAGCTGCATCACCTGGAGAGCTTTTCATCGGACGCCGGGATCAACGTCATGGTGATCAACGTGCAGGCATTCAACGCACAGAAGAATTTGAAGGCCAATGCCAGCGCAGAGGCTCGAAAAATCTATGCCGAACTGGATGATTTCCAGTCTCGTCGACCGATCGACGTCATCAAGGCAAACCGGCCGATTCTCATCTTGGATGAACCGCAAAAAATGGAAGGAGAGAAGACGCTTGATGCTTTAAAGGAGTTCAATCCTTTGATGATTTTGCGCTACTCGGCAACGCACAAGACGACACATAACAAGGTCCACCGCCTGGACGCGCTCGACGCCTACAACCAGAAGCTGGTTAAGAAGATCGCCGTGCGCGGTATCTCGGTAAAGGGGCTGGCGGGAACCAATGCCTATCTTTACCTGCAGTCCATTGAAATCTCGACAAAGTCACCCCAGGCCCGGGTGGAGCTTGAGCAAAAGCTGAAGAAGGGCGAGATCAAGCGGGTGGTGCGGAAGCTTTCGAAAGGCGACAACCTGTATGACCTTTCGGATGGCCTCGACCAGTATCGTGGGTACGTTGTATCGGACATCAATGCGAACACAGACACTCTAAGCTTCACCAACGGCATGGAGCTGTTCGTGGGTGAGGTGGTGGGTGATGTGAACGAGAAGGCGTTGCGCCGCATTCAGATCCGCGAGGCGATCAAGGCCCACTTCGACAAGGAACAGGCGCTGTTCCAGCAAGGGGTCAAAGTGCTGACCCTCTTCTTCATCGATGAAGTGGCCAGGTACCGCGATTACAGCAGGGACGATGAGAAGGGCGAATATGCACGTGTCTTCGAGGAAGAATATGAGCTGTACCTCAATGAAGTGCTTGAACTCGACGAAACGCCGTACATCAAGTACCTGAACGGGATCACTTCGGACAAGACCCACAGTGGTTACTTCTCCATCGACAAGAAGACGAAGCGACTGGTCGACCCGGATGTGGAAAGGCGGGGTGAGAACGCAGGTTTGTCGAGCGATGTGGATGCCTACGACCTGATCCTCAAGAAGAAGGAACAGTTGCTGTCCTTCGCCGAGCCCGTGCGCTTTATCTTCTCGCACTCTGCGCTGCGCGAAGGCTGGGACAACCCCAATGTGTTCGTGATCTGCGCGCTCAAGCACAGCGACAACACGATTTCGCGACGGCAGGAAGTGGGCCGTGGCCTGAGGCTGTCGGTGAACCAGCATGGCGAGCGTATGGACCACCCGGCTATCGTGCATGACGTGAACGTGCTGACGGTAGTGGCGAGTGAGAGCTACAAGGATTTTGTTGCCGCGCTGCAGAAGGACATCAGTGAGTCGCTATCCGCCCGGCCGAAGGTGGCCGACGAGGCCTACTTTACCGGCAAGATTTTCAAAACGCAGGAGGGCGAAATCAAGGTTACGCCCCAGCTGGCCAAGCAAATCTACAAATATCTCCTCAAGAACGACTACACGGACGAGGCCGACCGCATCGCGGAGGCCTATCACGAGGCAAAGAAGGCCAGCACCCTTGCAGAGCTGCCGCCTGACCTGAAGCCGCACGCTGAGCAGGTGTTCCAGCTCATTGATAGCGTCTTCAGTGAAAGCCAGCTACCCGAGATTGGTGATGATCGCCGCCCCAAGAAGAACCCGCTCAACAGCAACTTCGAGAAGCAGGAGTTCAAGGCCCTATGGGACCGCATCAATCGCAAGGCGGCCTATAGCGTCGGCTTTGACTCAGCAGAGCTGGTGCAGAAGGCAGTAAAGGCCCTCGACGAACAGCTACGCGTCACTCCGCTTCAATACACCATTCAGCGTGGTGAACAGGCAGACCAGGCTACCTACGATGGGATGAAGAATGGGGAGGCGTTCACCCTCAAGGCGACAGAAACTGAGACCAATACGCACTCGATCCACTCCGCAGTGAAGTATGACCTGATCGGCAAACTGGCTGAAGGCACCCAGCTTACGCGCCGGGCTGTGGCGGACGTTCTGCGTGAGCTGAATGTGGCGGTATTCGCCCAGTTCAAGACCAACCCCGAGAGCTTCATTGCCGAAGCCATCCGGCTGATCAACGAGCAGAAAGCGACCGTGCTCATCGAGCATCTGGCTTACGACCCGGTCGAGGACAAGTTCGGCATGGATATCTTCACCACCGGGCAGACGAAGCAGGATTTCAGCAAGGCGGGCGACAAGCTCAAGCGCCACATCTACGACTACGTGCTCACCGACTCGAATGTTGAGAGGAGCTTCGTGAAGGAGCTGGATACCTGCAGCGAAGTGGTGGTTTACGCCAAGCTGCCGCGCGGCTTCCTGATCCCGACCCCCGTCGGGGACTACAACCCAGACTGGGCCATCTCATTCAAGGAGGGGGCAGTAAAGCACGTGTACTTCGTGGCCGAAACCAAGGGCTCGATGTCGTCCATGGTGCTCAACGAGATCGAGAAGACCAAGATCAAGTGCGCTCGCAAGTTCTTCGATGTGATCAACGAGAAATACGCCCCGAAGAACGTCAAGTACGACGTGGTCGACAGCTTTGGCAAACTGATGGAATTGGTGAAGTAAAAAATCAAGAGGAGAGTAATTCGTGGCCCGCATTGAAAATCACAAATACAGCATTGCGGAGGCATTCACGGAGTGCTTCTACATCGTCCCGGACTACCAGCGAGAGTATGTTTGGACGGACAAGGAAGTGCATCAACTGCTTGAGGATATTAATGAGCAGATTGATGCTGGCTCAGAGCGGGAATATTTCATCGGCACAGTCCTGGTATCCCCAACAGATCAGAAGAATCACTATGAAGTGATTGATGGCCAGCAGCGCCTGACCACATTTTTTCTGTTGATATGTGCGCTCAAACATCTGTTTCAGGGTGAACCGCAGCGGCAGACTGTCAGCAGCCTTATCTCGACCAGTTACATCGCCAACGACGGCGAGACGAAAACCAGTCTGAAACTCGAACCTCGCTACGAGAGCGCCGGCGAGGTTATGGCAAAGTTGGTTGAGCTGGACGCTGATCCACAGGCGGTGCGTGCCGGCATTCAAGCAGCGGGTATCGCCAGCTTTGGGTCGCTGGAGAACCTGGTCAACGCCTATGGCACGCTGTACCGCTACCTAAAGGACAACTACGACGACGCGTCAAAACTAAAGAAATACTTGGGCTATCTGGCGAACAACGTCGTGTTCATCCAGATCTCGACGGATGTGAGCAGCGCGTTGAAGATTTTCGAGACTATCAACGAGCGTGGCGTCGGTCTGAATCCTATGGACTTGCTGAAGAACCTGCTATTCACGCAGGTCAAGCAAGCGCAGTTCACCCAGCTCAAGGACGAGTGGAAGAAGGTCACCAAGCCGCTGGAGAAGGGAAAGGAGAAGCCGCTTCGCTTTCTACGCTACTTCCTGATGGCGAACTACGTCATCAAAAACGATCGTGGCGACGCAGTGGTGCGCGAAGACGAGATCTACGACTGGTTTGTTGCCAAGGACAATGCCGCACTTTGCGACTACGCCAACAAGCCCTTCGAGTTCGTTCGGAAGGTCATTCGAAACGTCGAACACTACCTGGCTTTTGCAAATGGACTGGGCAACGACGGCAAGCCCAATCTGGCGATGGACAGTCTCAAGCGGCTGGCTGGTGGGGCATTCAGCCTGCACTACGTTTTGCTGTTGGCTGCAGCGAACTTGCCGAAGCCGCTGTTCGACCATTTCGTGTCGCAGCTGGAGAGCTTCCTCTTCTATTACATCTTCACCAAGACACCGACTAAGGATCTGGAGCGGAGCTTCTCACAATGGGCGGATGAGTTGCGCGTCATTGCTGAAGTGCCCGATCCGATAAAACAAAAAGCTCAGCTCAACGCGTTCATCACGGATCGCTTCGAGAAGAACATGGCAGGCAAGTCCCAGGAATTGGCCGACGCGCTGAAGCGCTTCACGCTGTACTCGATGCAGCAGTATCGGACCCGCTATCTGTTGGCACGGCTGGCGCAGCACGTCGAAATGGCGTTTAGCGGTGTGAAGACGCGGGGCAGCCTGGAGCCATTTACCAAGCTGGAAATTGAGCACATTCTGCCAGATAGTCCCACACCGGAGCTGCGTGCCAAGTGGGCTGCCGAGAATCCGAATGCTGTCTACGACGACTACAAGAATAGGCTCGGCAATTTGGCTATGCTGGAAAAACCGATCAACATTGTTGCGGGTAACGACTTCTACACAGCGAAGCTGGATGAGTATCGGAAGAGCGGGAATTACTTGACCCGCAGCTTAGTTGAACTCACCCCCGTAGGGCAGAACACTTCGATCTCCAGAATCAATGAGAAACTGGAGGCGTTCCCGACGTGGAATTCTGCATCGATCGAAAAGCGACATGGAATGCTTATCGCGTTGGCGCAGGAAGTATGGAAGACAGCACCGCTGGAAGCCTAGGCGGCATCGTTAAGTTAGTGTCTAGTCATCTATTCTTCTGCTCTCACTATGGCAAACGCGCCTGAAAAAGCCCGCGCGAAGTGCCTTTGTTTGGACATCGAGGCATCCCGTGAGGACCGATTGGTCCTTCGGGAGCTTGGTCTATTCAGGCCCGACACGGATGCCCGGGAGCGCATTTCCGGGAAGGCTGTAGACCTCGTCAGCCGCGTAGACAAAATGACCGACGGGGCAGCATTCGTGCTGGGCCACAATATTGTGGCTTTCGACCAGCCTGCGCTTGATTCGTTGTATCCAAATCTGGCACTTCATCGCCTCCCGCTTGTGGATACCCTGGAACTCTCGCCAGTGGCCTTCCCGCAGAACCCCTACCACCGCCTGGTCAAGGACTACAAACTCTGCACGACGACAAAGAACGACCCGGTCCGGGATGCTGAGCTTGCTTACGAGCTGTTCCTGGACCAGGGCGATGCGCTGCGCCAGCGCATCGAAGGCCATCCGGATGAAGTGCTTTGCTTGCACTACCTTCTGGCACCTGAGAATGGCAAAGGACTCGCTAATTTTTTTGCTACGCTTCGTCGATCACTTCGTCCGTCATTGGATGAAGCCCGGAGTGCGTGGGTAAGGGTGACGGATGGAAAAGTTTGCCGGGTAGGCCAGAAGCACGTCGTTGAAAATTACTTTCCGGATAGCGTGTGGCACAAGCCATTGGCTTACGCATTGGCTTGGCTCCGGGTGGCCGGCGGGAATTCGGTGCTTCCCCCATGGGTAACACTCGCGTTCCCCAATACCCGAGAGCTTATCGCCACCCTTCGGGATGTCCCCTGCACGGATCCAGAATGTACGTGGTGTAAGGAGCAACACAATTTATTGGCGTTGCTTCCCCAGTATTTTCCGGGAATCACAAGTTTCAGGCCGACACCGAGCACCCCGGACGGCCGTTCACTCCAGGAAGCCATTGTCAGTAATGGCTTCGCAGGGAAATCCAGTCTGGCGATTCTGCCAACGGGCGGGGGCAAGTCCCTCTGCTTCCAATTGCCGGCGCTTGCCCGCTATTACCGGAATGGCAGTCTGACCGTCGTCATCTCACCGCTGCAGTCCTTGATGAAGGATCAGGTCGACAATCTTGAGGCGCGAGGCATTACGTGTGCGGGCTATCTCAATAGCCTGCTCAGCCCCCTCGAGCGCAGGCTTATGTTGGACAAGCTGCGGCTGGGCGACCTGGGGCTGATTTTTGTCGCACCCGAGCAATTCCGAAGCACGGCCTTCGCCAATGCACTCATGCATCGGGAAGTGGGGGCCTGGGTGTTTGACGAGGCGCACTGCCTGTCCAAGTGGGGACACGATTTTCGGCCGGATTATCTCTACGTTTCTCGCTTCATCAAGAAGCGCCAGAAAGACAAACCCTCGCCCGTATTTTGTTTCACGGCGACAGCCAAGCCCGATGTTGTTCAGGACATTCGCGACCACTTCGAGGAACGCTTGGGCATCACGTTGGAAGCGCTTGAAGGGGGCGTAGCTAGAGAGAATCTGGCCTACGAAGTCCGATCGGTACCCGCGCAAGGGAAGTATGCCGAAGTGCTTCGGCTGCTGCAGGAGGCGCTACGCGACGAGGGGGGCGCGATTGTGTTTTGTGCACGCCAGAAGACCGTTGAGGAAGTAGCCGAGTTCTTGAAAGGGGCGGGCCTCAACTGTGGCTTCTTTCACGGCGGAATGCCCTCAGAAAACAAACGGGCTATCCAGGAGGCTTTCATACGGGGCGATGTTCGCGTCATCGCCGCCACCAATGCATTTGGTATGGGCGTCGACAAGGCGGATGTTCGTCTGGTCATACACCTTGATACCCCAGGTTCTCTGGAAAACTACCTGCAGGAGGCGGGAAGGGCAGGTCGGGACCAGCAGCCCGCGAGATGCATACTCCTCTATGACGAGGCAGATCTTGATGTGCAGTTCAGATTGCTGCGGAACTCGCGCCTTAACCAGCACGACATCAACTCGATTCTCAAAGCCCTTCGCTCAATTGAAAAAAAAGATAGAAGTGAAGGGGAAGTTGTAGTTACAAGCGGTGAAATTCTCCTGGAGCTCCCGGATCAGCACCGGATCGATCCGGATGCTGCCGACGCCGACACGAAAGTTCGGATTGCGGTCGCCTGGCTGGAAGAGGCCAGGCTCCTGGAACGGCAAGAAAACCATACGCGCGTCTATCCAGGCAGCTTGCTTATCGCGAGCATCGACGAAGCACGCGCCTTGCTTGAGAAAAAACTGGGTTCGGAGACAAAGATTGAGCCGTATCTGGAGATACTCACGATTCTGATGCAGGCAGCCGATGATGAGGGGATTAGCACCGATGAGTTGATGCTTGCCACAGGTCAGGATTCTCGCGTCGTCCAGGCTATGCTGCGTGACCTTGATCGACTAAAGCTGTTGTCCAATGACATGGAGATCGGGGTGACGCTTTACCGAGATCCCGACACGGCGAGCAGAATCGAGGTGCTTCGGCATTTGGAAAATGCTCTGGTGGCCAACCTTCGCGAAGCTGCACCGGATGCTGACCAGGATGACTGGCAGATCCTGAATATCCGGCGGCTTTGTGACACCCTTAGACGAGAGGCCAAAGTCGAGTTCGACCCCGAAAAGCTCACTCGCCTGCTCAAATCGTTCGCCGAGCCATTTGGTGACGGCGCAGGGCAACGTGGATTCTTTGCTCTCCGCCCAGCCGGGCAAGACAGTCGCTATATCAAGTTGCTGCGAAGTTGGCAGGAAATCGAGGTCATTCGCCAACGCCGAATGCAGTTGGCGCAAGCCTTGGTCAGCTTCTTCATCGGTCACCGTCAGGGCAACAATCTGCTTGTCACGTGTAAGCAGGGCGATCTTGAAGTTGCCATTCAATCAGACACCACCATCCAGAATCTTGACGTTAAGGATTGGAGTGTGGCGCTTGCCGCGTCACTGAAGTACCTCGATACCAACGAGGTCTTGCACCTTGCCCGTGGTAAGGCCGTTTTCCGGGCAGCCATGACGATCGAGCTTAACACCGAGGCCCGACGTCGACAGTTCAAGAAATCCGATTACGCTGAGTTGGCGCTGCATTACAAGGACAAGATCATCCAGGTCCATGTCATGTCGGAGTACGCACGTCTCTCCTTGCGAAAAGTTCAGGCGGCGATGGCGTTTATCGTCGATTACTTCAGCATGGACCGGAATGATTTTGTGAAGACGTATTTCGCTGGGCGCAAGGATGTTCTGGAGATGGCAACGACCGAGGCTGCGCACCGGCGGATTTTGACCGATCTGCAGAATCCAGAGCAGCAAGCCATCGTGGCGGCACCGCTGGAAGGCAGTAGCCTGGTGCTGGCCGGCCCCGGTTCCGGAAAAACACGTGTTGTTGTGCATCGTGTGGCCTGGCTACTCCGCGAATGCATGGTACTGCCCGAGCAGATCATGGTCCTGACTTATAACCGGTCTGCCGCGATTGAAGTCTACCGCAGGCTGTGGGCGTTGGTTGGCCCCGATGCGGCAGGCGTGAGCGTTCAGACGCTGCATGGTCTGGCGATGCGGCTCACCGGAACGAGTTACGCGGTGGCCATCGAGCGGGGTGAGAATATCGACTTCAATGCGGTGATCAAGACTGCAACCGCGCAATTACGCAAAGCCGAGCAGGGGGATGATGTGGGGCCCTCGGTCCATCGAGACCGGATTCTTGCCGGTTTGCGATACATCTTGGTGGACGAGTATCAAGACATCAATGCTGACCACTACGATTTGATCAGTGCGCTGGCTGGCCGGACGTTGAATAGCGACGAAGACAAGCTTTCGCTGATGGTGGTCGGTGACGATGATCAGAATATCTACGCGTTTGGCGGCTCCAATGTCCGCTTCATTCAGCAATTCGAAACTGACTATCAAGCCAGGCGCTATCACTTGGTAGAAAACTATCGGTCGACCAAGAACATCATTGACTGCGCTAACCGTGTGATCGTGCGGGCACGGGACCGCATGAAATCCGATCAAGAGATTCGGGTTAATCATGCCCGTCGCGAATTGCCAGCGGGAGGTGATTGCTCCCACGTGGATCCAGTCACAGAGGGGCGCGTCCATATTCTGGAAGTCCCCGAGGCGTACTTTGGCGAGGTTGAGTCGGCTTTGTCCGAGATGCAGAGGCTGAATGGCCTTCAGGAGAACGGGAAGGACAAATACTGGGGGCGCTTCGCCGTGATTGCGCGGCAATGGGACCATTTGGAGGCGATGGCGGCAGCGTGCCGGCTCAGAGGTATTCCGGTTCGGCTATTGCGTGACAATCATGTCCCGGATCTCCATAGCACCCGTGAAGGCAATTTCTTGCTTGCGTTGCTCGAGGGGCGACGGAGGGGAGCTGGCCTCCGTCGCCGCATGCTCTTACGAAGCACGACGCTTTCCAAGTGGTTCCGTCAGCGTTTTGGGCAAGGTGTTGATGACCTGATTGAGCATCCACAGCGTGCAATGCTGGCCCAATTCATCCGTGAGTGTGAATCCACGGCGCCTGGTTCGGAGCGTGTCATCTTGGATTTGATCGAACAGTTTTATGAATTCGGTGCTGGTGGAAAAAGCGCCTTGGGGGACATGCCGAATGGCCCCATGCTGCTGCTGACAGCGCACCGCGCAAAGGGACTGGAATTTGATCATGTGTTGATTCTGGATGGGGGTGGCTGGTCAAAGAATGACGACGAAGAACGCCGCCTGTTCTACGTGGCTATGACGCGCGCGAGACAGACGCTTACGCTCTGTTCGCGACAGAAGCATCCACACGCCTTTATTCAGGATTGCTCCGCCCTTTGTTTGACGACTCCCGTGGCTGGGGCAACCTTGAATCCAAGTCTTGCGCGTCGGACCTGGATCGCTGATCCGGGGCAGGTTTATCTTTCCTGGCCTGGAAAATTTGCACCTGATGCTCCTATCC
>CAYGMS010000066.1:0-9734 GCA_964350905.1 uncultured Thiobacillus sp.
CCTGGTGTATCCGGTCAACGGGCAGTTTGTCCCGGGCAGGATTGACCCAGCTGCCCCGTCCAACCTGCGCCAGCCACTGACCGTTATCGGAAAACACCGCCACGCCGCGAATGTCCGGCTCGATTGCAGCCTTTTCGAGCAGGGTCTGCAATATCTCGGTATTGCCGGAGGCCACGCCATATTCGGCTGCCGGTGCCAATTGACGGGCAATCGCTATCGCACGGGTACGCAACGACTGGTCAAGATCGTCAATTTTTGAGGTGATGAGCTGAAACATCAGCAGCACGCCAATAATCGCCACCGGCACGATGCTCAGGCCTATGACGCGACCCCGTATCCCGAGTGAAGTCAACATCAGCGCCCCCCTCCCAGTCGCTTTTCCAGATCGTCTTCGGAGGGCAGCGAAAACCCGAGCGAACGCGCAACCTGTTCATTGATAGAGACACTGAAATACGCTGGATACGTGGCTGATGGCAAACGAATGGACGGGCTGCCCAGGGCACTGCGCACCCATTCTGCAGCCTGGCGACCAATCTGTGCCGGACTGGAGTGCAACGACAGCAACGCACCCGCACGTGTCAGCGAGCGCGAATAACCCAGCACCGGGTCGCGGTAACGATATGAGGTCAGGAACAGGCTTTGCGCGGTATTGCGGTTGAATATCAGCGGATCCGGCACCGCCAGCAACAAATCCACTTCCGACAGCACGGTTTCGAGTGGCGTGATCAGTCGGTCATTCTCATCCAGCAATACATGCATCAGACTCAATCGCTGCGCACGCAGGGATTCGCCCAACTCGCTCACGATCCCTTCCTGATCTGCACTCAGCAGAACGCCCACCCGACGCACGTCGGGCAGGGCCAACCGGATCAATTGCGCCTGGCGGTCGAAGGGTTGATCGATATAGATGGCCGATGCGCTGCGGCGCCCTTCTGTCAGGCGGGCACGACCGGTTTTGAGATACCACGCCCGGGGCACCAGCACCGCCAGCACAGGCGGACGATTGCCCAACGCAGACAGCAACTCAGCGGACCGCACGCCAACGGCAACAGCCAGACGCGTGTCCTGCAACGAATTCTGTATCAGTTCCTCGGCGTATATCCGGCTGACTTCATGGCCGCTGTCGTCCAGATACGCACGAACAACCTGATACACCTCCTGATAGGGCGCCGTGTCATCGCTCAACACCACTGTCACCCGCGCTGCGGCTGACAGTCCGGCCACCCCCATCAAGCAGGCAAAAACCAGCAACAGCCCGCCCAGGCGCTGCCATTCCATCCACCAGGTTTGTGACGACCCAAACGTCAAACCGCGCCCCCGCTTGCGGCCGGCTCGTCCGTCTCTTGCACAGCGCCCCACAGACACTCGCCCTTGCTTTCCCTGGCGATGGCTTCAAGCAGGGCGGCATGTGCATCCAGGTCGTCACTCGATGCCGGCAGCAGGACCGGCCTGGGGCGCATCCGCGCAGCCGCCTGATCAGCCTGGGCACTGCGCGCCTCCAGACCAATCGACAGGCTTTCCTGTCCCCGCGTCAAGGCCAGATACACCGCCGCCAACAGTTCACAGTCGACCAATGCGCCGTGCAGGGTGCGCGCCGCGTTATCGACGCCGTAGTGTTTGCACAATGCATCCAGATTATTGCGCTGTCCCGGACGCAGTGACTTCGCCATGGCCAGCGTGTCGATCACGCCATCGCACCAGGTATTCAGCGGCTGCATCTCGAGCAGGCGCAATTCCATGTTGAGGAAGCCCACGTCAAATGGCGCGTTGTGAATGATGAGTTCGGCACCCTGAATGAAATCGACGAACTCGCGCGCGATATCGGTAAAGCGGGGCTTGTCCTGCAGGAATTCGGGGGTAATGCCATGCACCTGCATCGCGCCGGCATCGATATCACGATCCGGGTTCACATAACGGTGCAGGTGATTGCCGGTCAGCCGCCGGTTGACCATCTCAACCGCCGCCACTTCGATGATGCGATGTCCCTGATTGGGATCCAGGCCGGTGGTTTCGGTATCGAGAATGATTTGTCGCATATTAGGGCTGTTGCGCCTGCAGCACGCCCTGGTTGGCCAGTTCGTCGGCACGCTCGTTTTCCGTGTGGCCGTTGTGGCCGCGCACCCATTTCCATTCGATGCGGTGCAACTGGCTCAAGGCATCCAGCTGCAGCCACAGATCCTGGTTTTTTACCGGTTTGCCGTCGGCGGTGCGCCAGTTGCGGCGCTTCCAGCCGGCCATCCATTCGCTGATGCCTTTTTGCACATATTGCGAATCGGTGTGCACTTCGACCGTGGAAGGGCGCTTCAACGACTCCAGCGCACGAATCACCGCCATCATTTCCATGCGGTTGTTGGTGGTGTTGGCTTCGCCCCCGCAAATTTCCTTGCGATGCCCGGCCGATACCAGCAACGCGCCCCAGCCCCCGCTGCCGGGATTACCCTTGCAAGCGCCATCGCTGTATATATAGATGGTGTCAGCGTTCACGACGTGTCCGATAGTGTTTGAGATTGACCACTTTTGCTGCAGGCGATAATAAACGCTGCGCCACCGGCGTTTTCCACTCTGGCTGAATAATATTCATGCCCTGCACCCGTTTTACCGCCTGCAGGAAATAGACGCCGCCACCCATGGCCCACCAGCGATCGCCTGCCGGCTCCATGAAACGCAGACGCCGCAGCCAGTTCTCGCGATTGATGGGGGGACGATAACAACACATGCTGCCCGCCGCCACCTCAAGTCCCAGTAGCGCCATCCAGTCCTTCACCCGTGAGATATTCAGGAAATTGCCGTTCCACGGATAGCCCCGCTCCCCGCCCTGCAGGACCCGTGCCAGCCCCCACAGGCTGCGCGGGTTGAATCCGGCCATCACCAGGCGGCCTTCCGGGCGCAGCACGCGCTCAGCCTCGCGCAACACCTGGTGCGGATTGGAACTGAACTCCAGCACATGCGGCAGCAGCAGCAGATCAAGTGACTGACATTCGAATGGCAGGAACATGGGATCGGCCCGCGCCTGTGCCGGTGCTTCCACCGCACACGTCACCCGCAGCGGGATGCGGCTGTTGCGCAGAAAATCAATCTGCGGCAAACCCACCTGGACTGCATTGAAGCCGAAAACATCCGACACGGCATGGTCAAAGTAACGCAGTTCACGGAACAACAAATGCTGTCCCAGCGGTGTTTCGAACCATCCTGCATCGAGCTTGGATAACATAGTCATCCCTCCTTGTCTGACTGCCCCACCATGTTGACGCTCAAACCCCTGCCTGCGTTCGAAGACAATTACATCTGGGTCCTGCACGATAACCGGCACGCCATCGCGGTTGACCCGGGCGATCCGGCGCCGCTCATCGCCTATCTCGACGCGCATCAACTCGTCCTGACCGCCGTGCTCATCACCCATCACCATCGTGATCACACGGGTGGCAACACCACCCTGCGTCAACGCTATCACTGCGCCATCTACGCGCCGGATAATCCGCGCATTCCTGGCACAACCCATATCCTGCGCGGTGGTGACACCTTGAGTCTGACGGCCCCTGAACTGCATTTTAGTATTCTTGCCACGCCCGGTCACACGCTCGACCACATCAGCTATGTCGGCCACGGGTCACTGTTTTGTGGCGATACCGTGTTCGGCTGCGGCTGCGGCAAGCTGTTTGAAGGCACGCCCGCCATGATGGCTGCGAGCCTCGATGCCATCATGGCGTTGCCCGATGCTACCCGAGTCTGTTGCGCGCATGAATACACCTTGAGCAATATTGACTTTGCCAAAACCATAGACGGCACGAATCAGGCTTTGCTTGAGCGTGAACGCAACGACCGTGTGGCCCGCTCGAACAATCAGCCTACCCTGCCTTCAACCCTGGCACAGGAAAAAGCGACCAATCCGTTTCTGCGCTTCCATGATCCTGACATGACCGCTTTTGCCTCCCAATACCTGAACTGCGCCAATCCAGGTCCGGCAGAGGTGCTCGGCGCGATCCGCGCGGCCAAGGACGCCTGGGACGGTTGACCGAACCCCTGCCCGACCCTTACGATGGCGGCTTATTGAGCAAGGGAGAACGACTTGCCCGCAGTCAAAGCAGCAAAAATCAACCGGCTTGGCCTGGCACTTCTGTCACTGGCATTCTGTTCACCAGGTCAGGCGGCAGACACACTCGCCCTCGTTCAGACGCTTGAATGGCATGGCAGCCCCCCCAGCGGCAAGATCGATTACGAACAGCCCACTGAATTAAGCCAGGAAGACGTCTGGCAACGTATCCGCAGCGGTTTCAAGATCGACCCTGCCGCTTCGCAAAATCCCCTCGTAGCCACCCATGAATCCTGGTATGCATCACGCCCGGCCTACATGAAACGCATGGTCGAGCGCTCACGCCGCTACCTGTTCCACATCGTGCAGGAAGTGGACCGCCGCGCAATGCCGATGGAAGTCGCCTTGCTGCCGATGATCGAAAGCGCATTCAACCCAACGGCGCTATCCCCTTCCGATGCGTCCGGCATCTGGCAATTCATCCCGTCTACCGGACGTCACTATGGCCTCAAGCAGGACACGTGGTACGACGGCCGCCGTGATTTCACCGCAGCCACCAACGCCGCGCTCGATTATCTGGGCAAGCTCTATCTCGATTTTGGCGACTGGCAACTGGCGCTGGCCGCCTACAACTGCGGTGAAGGCTGTGTGGCGCGCGCTATCCAGAAAAACGTCAATCAGGGACTGCCAACCGACTACGCCAGCCTGACGCTGCCCAACGAAACCCGGCACTACGTACCCAAACTGCTTGCGGTCAAAAACCTGATCAGCAATCCTGAACAGTACGGCATCGAAATCGACACCCTGCCGAATGAACCCTATTTCAACCAGGTCAGGGTCCATGCCAACATGGACATCCGTTCCGCGGCAAAGTTGGCGGACATGAGCAGCACTGACTTTATTGCCCTTAATGCGGCTTTCCCGCGCAACCTGATCCGCTCCGACACGCCGGTCAACCTGCTGGTACCAGTCGACAAGGCTGACAAGTTCCAGCGCAATCTGGAAAGCGGAACCTGGGACAGCTGGCAGCCCCAGACCGTGAAAAAAGGCGAACGCCCGGAAGCGATTGCCAAACGATTCGATGTCAGCATTGAGCGACTGAAGGAACACAACCAGTTTCAGCTCAAGCGTGGAAAACTGGTACGCGACCAGACCATTCTGGTCCCGATCAAGGGTCGTGGCGTGGTGGCCTCGCCGAGTCCGGCATCAGACACCATAACGGCCAATGCAAACGCGCATCAGGTCGAGCGTGGCGATACGCTGTTCAGCGTGGCGCGCCGTTACGGACTGACTGTCACCCAGTTAACCCAGGCCAACCCCGACCTGGATAGCAGTATCAGGCCCGGCCAGGTGCTGCTGTTGCCTGCAAGTGAAAAAATCGCCTCAAAACCGGCAGCGATCCGGCATGTCGCCTTCAAGCCGAGCGTCAGGGAAGCCGCCAAGCCCACCCGCTATACCGTCAAGCGTGGCGACACCTTGCATGCCATTGCGGACCGCTTTGATGTCACGCTGGCGGACCTCAAAGACTGGAATCAGGCATTCAGGAAAAACAGCAGCATTCGTCCGGGACAGGATGTCGTCGTCAGACACCCCTGAAAGCACGATACTCAGTCGGGTGCGGGCGGCTCCTCTGACTTGTCCGACATGATCAGGCCCATGCCCACAGCGGCCACCACCATCCACAGCACTGCGGCCCAGATGCCGAGCGCATCGGACAACGGCCCCATGAAGAACATCATCAGCATGGCCAGCGCCAGCACCGCGTTGCCGATCCAGAAATTGCGACTGTGTTTGCCTGTATTCAATGTGTATTCCGTCTTTAAAACTTAAAGCTGGCCCGCAACCCAGTGGCATCGCACCCAATGTCCGTCCCCCAGATCAGTCTGCTCGGGATAGGTTTGCCGGCACACCTCGCTGGCATGTGTACAGCGCGGATGAAAATGGCAGCCCGTGGGTGGATTGAGCGGTGACGGCTGATCGCCTGCCAGCCGGATGATGCTCTGCCCGGTCTGCGGCTCAATGCGCGGCACCGCACTCACCAGCGCCTGCGTATAAGGGTGGCGCGGCGCGCGCAGCACATCGGCCGCAGCACCCTGCTCGACGATACGACCGAGGTACATCACCGCCACGTCGTGCGCCAGATAATCGACCACAGCCAGATTGTGCGTGATGAACAGATAGGCCAACCCCAGACTGTCCTGCAGGTCTTTCAGCAGGTTCAGGATCTGCGCCTGCACCGACACGTCCAGCGCGCTGGTGGGCTCGTCGCAGATCACCAGCCGCGGCGACACCGCCAGCGCCCGCGCAATGGCGATGCGCTGGCGCTGGCCGCCGGAGAAGGCATGCGGATAGCGCCCGCCGGCATCGTCCGGTAACCCGACCTGCCGCAATAGCTGGGTCATCGCCTCGCGGCGATCCCTGGCCACACCCACGTTCAGCGCATCCATGCCTTCGAGCAGGATGTCGGCCACCCGCATGCGTGGGTTGAGCGAACTGAACGGGTCCTGAAACACCATTTGCGCCTGCCGCCGCAGCATGGCGGCATTGTTCGCATGGATGGTCTCGCCGCCCAGTTCGACCGTGCCCGCAGTCGGTTCGATCAAGCGCAGCAGCGCCTTGCCCACGGTGGTTTTGCCGCAACCCGATTCACCTACCAGCGCCAGCGTGCGACCGGTCTGTATCGACAGCGACACATCGTCCACCGCACGCACATGGCCGACTGTGCGCTGGAAAAAACCACGTCGAACCGGGAAATGCACTTTCAATCCGTCAACCTGAAGCAGGGGCTGCGTGGCATCCCCCGACTTCGCATGGGCCGTCGTCACGCGTTCGCTGCGTGGCGGCAACTCGGCTGCCAGATGGCAGCGAACCCGTTGGCCATTTATCTCCTGCCAATCCGGCGATTCCGACCGACAGCGCGCAATCGCGAACGGACAGCGTGACGCAAAGCGGCAGCCGCGCAGTACCTGGTCAAATCCGGGAACCTGTCCGGGGATCGTGGTCAGCCGTCCGCCATCGCCCGGGCGCGGCAGTGCCTCAAGCAGCATAAAGCTATAGGGATGTTGTGGCGCAGCAAAGAATGCATCGCGTGCACCCTCCTCCACCAGTTCGCCGGCATACATCACGCCAACCCGGTCGGCATTCTCGGCCACCACGCCGAGATCGTGCGTGATCAGCAGCATGCCCATCTGCTGCTCGGCGCGCAGGCGCCGCAACACATCGAGCACCTGGGCCTGAATGGTCACGTCCAGCGCCGTGGTCGGTTCGTCGGCAATCAGCAGCTTGGGCTTGCCAGCCAATGCCATCGCAATCATCACCCGCTGGCGCAGGCCACCCGACAGTTCGAACGGATAGGACTCCAGCCGCCGTGCGGCATCGGGTACGCCCACCGAATCCAGCAATTCACGCGCCGCGTCCCATGCCGCCTGCCCGGCAAGATGCTGATGCAATTCCAGCGCCTCGGCGATTTGCGTACCGACCTTGATGACCGGGTTCAGCGCCAGCATCGGCTCCTGGAAAATCATCGCCATGCCGCCACCGCGCACGCTGCGCATGTCGCGCTCGGGCAGTGCCAGCACATCCCGCCCATCCAGATGCACTGAACCTGCCACGATGTGGCCCCCATCCGGCAACAGCCGCATCAGTGACAAGGCGGTGATCGACTTGCCGCTGCCGGATTCACCCAGCAACGCATAGGTTTCGCCCGCCGCAACGTGGAACGAGATCCCGTCGACCACGCGCAGGGCATTGGAACCCTGCCCAAATGCGGTTACCAGCTTGTCGACGCTGAGCAAGAGCTTCATCGACGGCCTACCTGACGCGGGTCGAATGCGTCACGCACGCCGTCGGCAAACAGGTTGGCCGCCAGCACCAGGGTGAACATGAAGGCGAACGCCGCACCGAGCTGCCACCACACCACCGGCTCGCGGGCGAGTTCGAGGCGCGAGCCGTTGATCATGTTGCCCCAGCTGTGCATGCTGGGATCGACGCCGACGCCGACATAGGACAACACCGCTTCGGCCAGTACCAGCCCGGAGAAATCGAGCACGATGGCAATCAGTACCAGATGAAACACGTTGGGGAAGATATGGCGGCTGATGATGCGGCCATGCGACACGCCAAACGCCCGTGCCGCTTCCACGTAATCGAGCGTGCGCAGCTTGAGCGATTCACCGCGCAGCAACCGCGCCAGGCCGGTCCAGCTGGTCACCCCCATGATGAGGCACAGCGCCAGCAGGCGGATGTCGGCGCGCGCAGCCGCGGTGTCGAACAGGTCGGGGTTGGATTCGATGTAGACCTGCACGATCAGCACTGCCGCCGCAATCAGCAGCACGCCCGGGATCGAGTTCAGCACGGTGTAGACATACTGGATCACGTCATCCACCCAGCCACGAAAATAGCCCGCCGCGATGCCGAAACCAATCGCCAGCGGCAGTGTGACCAGCGTGGTGAGCGTGCCGATCACCAGGCCGGTGCGGATGCTCTTGAGGCTGATGTAGAGCACATCCTGCCCCACCTTGTCGGTGCCGAATACATGGTAGGCCGTAGCCAGGTTAACCAGCACACCACCCAGCATCAGCAACAGCGTCACCACGACAACAACTGTCCGCCCAGGCCAGTCGAGCCGCCCTTCGCCCCACCGCGTGAGCCATTCTCCAAACGATATGTCGGCACAGCGGGTCCGCCATGCGGCCAGCAGACCGAACAGCAGCAGGCTGGCCACCAGCCCCTGTGCCAGTCCAATCAGTCCACGACGGATGATGTCCGGCACACGCTCGGCTTCATGCTGCAGGTGCGCGCCACCGAATTTCAGGCGCGGGTATTCGCGCACGCTCACGCCATCGCGCTGCACGAACTCCTTGGCGTACAGTTGCATCGCCAGCGGCTCGGAATAGGTCTTTTCCTGCCGGGTGCGCAGATCGCCGACCAGCGCATCGAACACGCTCAGCACATCGACCGAGTAATGCGGCTGGTCTGCCGGACTGTCAGGCAGCTTTTCGCGGTAATGCAGCGAATCGAGCAAGCCGATCACCACGAACACACTCAGCACCAGTGCCGCGCCGATCGCCATCGGGCGCTGTGCCACCGCACGCCAGGGCGCACGCAAATGCTCCTGGCGACGGATCAACCAGACCAGCACCAGCACGCCTGCCAGCAGCGCAAAGATCAACGCGTCGGTCCACAGCAGGACAAAATCGAAGCTGTCCCAGGCGTTCATTGCAGCCTCACCCGCGGATCCGCCCACGAATAGGAAATATCGGTCAGGATCAGCCCCACGATATAGAGGAAGGAGCCGAGGAACACCATGGCACGCACTACCGCAAAATCCTGCGCCTGGATCGCGTCGATCGTATAGCTGCCCAGCCCGGGAATCCCGAAGAAGGATTCGGTGATGAGGCTGCCCATGAACAGCAGCGGCAGCACCACCACCGCACCGGTCAGGATCGGGATCATGCCGTTCTTCAACACGTGGCGGAACAGCACGCGCACTTCGGACAGCCCCTTGGCCCGCGCGGTGCGCACATAGTCCTTGTTAATTTCTTCAAGGAAAATCGTGCGATACCAGCGCGCGCCGCTGCCGATTCCTGCGACAACACTGATCAGCACCGGCAGCACGATGAACCTGAGGCCATCGATGCCGCCGGCAAACCCCGATATCGGCAGCAGGTTCCACAGCTTGGCGATGAAGTACTGCCCGGCAATG
>CAYGMS010000067.1:0-9699 GCA_964350905.1 uncultured Thiobacillus sp.
GTCGGCGCCAAAGGCCTCGGCGGTCAGCCGCGCCAGTGTGGTCTTGCCGACGCCCGGCGGTCCCCACAGGATCACCGAATGCAGCTTGCCGGAATCAAATGCGAGCCGCAGCGGTTTGCCCGGCCCCAGCAGATGGGTTTGCCCGACGACATCGGCCAGGGTATGCGGGCGCAGACGCTCGGCCAGCGGCGCATGGGAGTCCAGCGCCGGTTTGGGTGCATCTGTTTGAAACAGGTCGTCAGTCACCAATGAGGTCGGCGCCTTTGGGCGGGGTGAATTTGAAACGCGACGCGGCGATATCGGGATTGCGCGAGAAACGCGACAGCTTGAGCAGAGTGCGCTGGCCGAAGTAATCGAACATTTCCATCTGCACCAGCACATCGCCCTTGAATCCCATGCGGATGCGTTCGAAAGTGGTGTCGCGGTTTTTCGGGGTGGCTTCCAGCCATTCCAGGCCGTCGCGCTCGCCTGCATTTTTCAGGTTGAAATATTTATCAATCGAATCGTCGCCAGCCAGCAAGGCTGCCGGCGTGCCGGCGATCACCTCGCTCAACGGCTTGACGGTGACCTGGTCCAGATCGACATCGTAGAGCCACAGCTTGACACCATCGCCCACGATGACCTGTTCATAGGGCTGGGTGTAGTCCCAGCGGAATTTACCGGGACGGGCAAATGCCATCTTGCCGCTGGCCTGCTGGGTGACGCGTCCGGACTTGTCCGACACGGTCTGGCTAAAATCGGCCTCGGCCGTTTTGGCGCCGGCGATAAAGGCCTTGAGGCGTTCAACGCCGCCCGCATGGGCCACGCTGCTCAACGTCAGTGCCGCCAGCAAAATCAATACACGCATAGATTAAATACCCCGAAAAAAAAGTGCGCCCATTGGGCGCACTTTAAATGACCTTGCAACGCTGCGAAAGTTTACTTCGTTTTGCAGGTGTTGAGGCCAAAAAGCAGATAAGACGGACACCATGCGAAGATGCCAGAGAGCAGCACAATAAAGCCGGCGATGCCTGCCGGAACCATCCAGCTATCGGCTCCCGGCAAATTCGACATCGCATAATAGATCAGTCCACCACCTACCACTACGCGGATCATGCGATCCACTCCTCCGACGTTCTTTGCCATGGTTCCTCCTTTTAGATTAATTAATTGCGTTCGCCTGCACGTGGCCCGGCGCATACGATGCCGGAACCCGCGCAAGCTTAACGCAGTTTACCCAATCAGCGGAACGATCAGCAACGCGACGATGTTGATGATCTTGATCAGCGGATTCACAGCCGGACCGGCGGTGTCCTTGTAGGGGTCGCCCACGGTGTCGCCAGTAACGGCAGCCTTGTGTGCTTCCGAACCCTTGCCGCCGAAGTTGCCTTCCTCGATGTACTTCTTGGCGTTATCCCATGCGCCACCACCGGTGGTCATCGAAATAGCCACGAAGATGCCGGTGACGATGGTGCCGAGCAGCACGCCACCCAGAGCTTGCGCACCGAGGGTGAGACCGACGATGAGCGGAACTGCAACGGGCAGCAGCGAAGGAACGATCATTTCCTTGATCGCAGCCTTGGTCAGCATGTCGACGCAGGTGCCGTATTCCGGCTTGGCCTTGCCTTCCATGATGCCGGGGATTTCCTTGAACTGGCGGCGAACTTCCACCACCACGGAACCGGCAGCGCGGCCGACGGCTTCCATGCCCATGGCAGCAAACAGGTAAGGCACCATGCCGCCGATGAACAGACCAATGATGACCATGTGGTTGGACAGGTCGAAGGTCATGGGAAGTGCAGTGGGGTCCAGTGCCAGCGCCTGAGCGTTCAGGGCGTGGGTGTAGTCCGCGAACAGCACCAGCGCAGCAAGACCGGCCGAACCAATCGCATAACCCTTGGTGACAGCCTTGGTGGTGTTGCCCACCGCGTCGAGCGGATCGGTGATGTTGCGGATGCTGTCGTCCAGACCGGCCATCTCGGCAATACCGCCGGCGTTGTCGGTAATCGGACCGTAAGCGTCGAGTGCAACGATGATGCCAGCCATCGACAGCATCGAGGTCGCAGCGATGGCAATGCCGTACAGGCCGGCCAGTTCATACGCACCCCAGATGGCCAGACACACGGCCAGAACCGGTGCAGCGGTGGACTTCATCGACACGCCCAGACCGGCAATGACGTTGGTGCCATGGCCGGTGGTGGAGGCTTCTGCGATGTGACGCACCGGACTGAATTCGGTCGCGGTGTAGTACTCGGTGATCCACACCATGGCGGCGGTCAGCGCGAGGCCGATCAGGCTGGCGTAATACAGGTTCAACGAGGTCACGAGTTCACCTTCGATCATCACGCCCTCGCCCAGCATCCAGGTGGTGATGGGGTAGAACGCAACCGCAGCCAGCACGCCCGACACGATCAGGCCGCGATACAGCGCGTTCATGATCTTGCCGCCCTCGCGTGCCTTGACGAAGAAGGTACCGACGATGGAGGCGACGATGGCGAAACCGCCCAGCACCAGCGGATAAATCACCGCTTCGGGGGAGCCGGTAATCATCAGGCCACCGAGCAGCATGGTGGCGATAATGGTCACAGCGTAGGTTTCAAACAGGTCAGCGGCCATACCGGCGCAGTCGCCGACGTTGTCGCCGACGTTGTCGGCAATCACGGCAGGGTTGCGCGGGTCATCTTCGGGAATACCGGCTTCGACCTTGCCCACCAGGTCAGCGCCGACGTCAGCGCCCTTGGTGAAGATGCCGCCGCCGAGGCGGGCGAAGATGGAGATCAACGATCCGCCGAAGGCCAGGCCGACCAGCGCGTGCGTTGCCTGCTCGGGGGTTTCACCCAGCATCAGGGTCAGCACGGCATAGTAGCCCGCCACACCCAGCAGACCCAGGCCCACTACCAGCATGCCGGTGATGGCGCCGCCCTTGAAGGCGACGTTAAGGGCAGCATTCAGGCCGTTCTTGGCGGCTTCGGCAGTACGCACGTTGGCGCGCACCGACACGTTCATGCCGATATAGCCGGTCAGACCGGAAAGGACAGCACCCAGCGCGAAGCCGACTGCCGTTTGCCAGCCCAGGGCGAAGAAAATAGCGACCAGCAAAATGACGCCGACGATGCTAATGGTGGTGTATTGCCGATTCAGATACGCAGAAGCGCCTTCCTGCACCGCCGCTGCGATTTCGCGCATGCGGTCGTTACCGGTGGGCAGCCCCAATATCCACTTGATCGACACGATCCCGTAGAGCAGTGCAAACACCGCCGCCACGAGAGCAAACAGCAAACCTTCATTCATTGTTATATCTCCTTAAATATCCGAAACACCATTAAACATCTCAAAAAAAGACAGCAGTTTTCGCCACCGTCTCTTCCCCTACTCCTTACCCATTGCCAACCCACCTTCAAAACGGGTGCCCGGCTGAAACCCGAATATTTCATCGAGCCGGAGATCACGGATACACGTATCGACTGCCGCCTGGCCATGCTCGCGCTGTACTTCAGACAAAATCAGTTTGGCTGAATTGCCGTTGTAGAACCCCCCAAAGTCAGCCTGCACCTTGAGCAGTTGCCGCGCGCGGTCAAGTGTCATGTCTGCGTGTCCCAGATCTCCTGTATGGCTTACAGCTTGAACGCCGACAGCTTCTTCGCCACCGCAATGTTCTTCAGTGTCACATACACCGGCAGGCCATCCTTGTATTTCGGATAGTCCTCACCCTGGATCAGCGGCGTCAGATAACGCTTGCACTTGGCTGTGATGCCAAAGCCATCCTTGGTGATGAAATCGCGCGGCATGAATTTCTCGACGTTGGCCACATCCTTCAGATCCGCCATGCCGATCTTGTACTTGTAGGGTGCGTCGGAAATGCGATCGATCGTCGGCATCACCGAATTGTGACCCTTGATCGCCAGTTCGACCGCTTTCTGGCCCAGCTCATAAGCCTGCGTGACGTCGGTCTTCGAGGCGATGTGGCGCGCGGCGCGCTGTAAATAATCGGCCACGGCCCAGTGGAACTTGTGGCCGTGCGCTTCCTTGATCATGTTGGCAACCACGGGGGCGGCGCCACCCAGCTGGGCGTGGCCAAAGGCGTCACGCGTGCCCTGCTCGGCCAGGAACGTGCCGTCCGGGTAATGACAGCCTTCGGACACCACCACGGTGCAGTAGCCGTGCTCTTTCACCAGCTTGTTGACGCGGGCGAGGAATTTCTTCTGATCGAACTCGATTTCCGGGAACAGGATAACGACCGGAATACCGTAGTCTTCCACCAGTCCGCCCGCGGCGGCGATCCAGCCGGCGTGACGGCCCATTACTTCGAGCACGAACACCTTGGTCGAGGTCTTGGCCATCGAACGCACGTCAAAGCTGGCTTCCAGTGTGGACACTGCGATGTACTTGGCAACCGAGCCAAAGCCCGGGCAGCAATCGGTAATCGGCAGATCGTTGTCGACGGTCTTCGGCACGTGGATGGCCTGGATCGGATAGCCCATCTGCTCGGACAGCTGGCTGATCTTGAAACAGGTGTCGGCCGAGTCGCCGCCGCCGTTGTAGAAGAAGTAGCCAATGTTGTGCGCCTTGAACACTTCGATCAGACGTTCGTATTCGCGCTTGTTGGCTTCCAGCGATTTCAGCTTGAAGCGGCAGGAGCCGAATGCACCCGACGGGGTGGAACGCAGCGCAGCGATGGCAGCAGTGGATTCCTTGGTGGTATCGATCAGATCTTCGGTCAGCGCACCGATGATGCCGTTACGGCCGGCGTAGACCTTGCCGATCTTGTCCTTGTGCTTGCGCGCGGTTTCGATCACGCCACAAGCCGAGGCATTGATCACGGCAGTCACGCCACCGGATTGCGCGTAAAAAGCATTCATCTTTTTAGCTACAGGCTTTTTAGCTGCCGTCTTTTTAACTACTGCCTTTTTCACTACTGCCGTCTTCTTGGCTACAGCCTTTTTCACTGCCGCCTTTTTTGCCGTCGTTTTCACTGCCATGCTGCTGTCTCCTCAGTTTTTTTGCCGGGCCATGCCGGACCGGCAAATCACATACAAATCACATAACGAAAAGCCAGCACGCAGGCTGGCTTCTCAGGTTCAATTATTGCTGCCGACCGGGCTGTCGGACAGACGCTTCACTTCCTCGTCAGCCTGCATTCTCAGCAGCGTGGTGACACAGTCACCAATATCATCGTATTCCTCACGTCCCGTCGCGAAACGATCGCGTATGCGGTAGAAGAACATGCTGCGATAACGTGAATCGTCCGTTTTCGACAACACGAAGTGACAGCCATGCTCGTTCCAGTACAAGCCCGGGCACAGCGTCAGTTCACGATCGTCGACATATAGCCGGATCTCGGTTTCGACATCCTGGATCACGACGTCCCTGCCATAACGTTCCTTCACCGCGCTGGCAACAATCCAGCGTTCAGTGTCAGTCATCGGGGCAATCTGTCGTGGCATTGCTGCAGAAAACCTGGTTGATTAACCCAGCGCAGCAAAGATCGAATCACGGATACCGTCGACCTTGCCCACACCAGCAACCTTCACATACTTGGGTGCGCCGGCTTCGCCGCGTGCTGCCCAGTCACCGTAGTATTTCACCAGCGGCTCGGTCTGTGCGTGGTAGATGTCGAGGCGCTTCTTCACGGTTTCTTCGGTGTCGTCGTCGCGCTGGATCAGGTCTTCACCGGTAACGTCGTCCTTGCCGGCCACTCTGGGCGGATTGAACACGACATGATAGGTGCGGCCCGATGCCACATGAACGCGGCGACCCGACATGCGCTTGACGATTTCCTCGTCGGCGACGTCGATCTCGACCACGAAGTCGATCGGCACACCGGCGGCCTTCGTCGCCTCGGCCTGCGGTATGGTGCGCGGGAAACCGTCGAACAGATAGCCGCTCTAGCAATCAGCTTCGGTCAAACGTGCCTTCACCATACCGATGATGATGTCGTCCGATACCAGGCCGCCCGCGTCCATGATGGCCTTGGCCTTCATGCCCAGTTCGGTGCCGGCCTTGATCTGTGCACGCAGCATGTCGCCGGTGGAAATCTGGGGAATGTTGTACTTTTCTTTGATGTAATTGGCTTGCGTACCTTTACCCGCACCCGGACCACCCAACAGAATCAAACGCATGACGTATCTCCCTTAACTATAACTATAAATATGACAAAACCGCGTTAGCCTAAGCCATGCGGGATTCAAGCAACACTTAAATATTTTTATTGGGGGATTCAAGAGGCTGCTATGTCGCCCCGAACAACGCGCGAACACGTGCCAGATCTTCCGGCGTATCCACGCCCGGCATGGGTGCAACGGCCACCATGCCGAGGCTGATACGGTAACCGTGCCACAACACGCGCAACTGTTCAAGCATCTCGAACCGTTCCAGCGGTGAAGCGGCCAGACTGGCATAAGTCCGCAAAAACCCCGCGCGATACGCATACAACCCGATATGCCGCAGTGCCTCCAGTGCATGCGGTATGGCTTGCTGTGCTGCAAAGGCATCTCGCGGCCAAGGGATGGGCGCCCGGCTGAAATACAGCGCATAGCCGGCTTCATCCGCCACCACCTTGACAACGTTGGGATTGATGAATTCGGCGTGATCGTGGATCGGGTGCGCCAGCGTGGCCATCACCGCATCGTCGTGCAAAACCAGTTGCCGCGCCGCTTCACGGATCAGTTCCGGATCGATCAGCGGCTCGTCGCCCTGGACATTGACCACCAGCGTATCGTCCGGCCAGCCGAGGGTTTCGGCCACTTCGACCAGGCGTTCGGTCCCGGACTGATGGTCCGGCGAGGTCATCAAGGCCTGGTAGCCGGCGGCTTCAACCGCCTGTTGCACCCGCGCGTCGTCCGTGGCGACCACTACGTCTTCAGCGCCCGCCTGCAAGGCACGCTCCAGCACGCGTACCACCATGGGGCGCCCGCCGATATCCGCCAGCGGCTTGCCCGGCAGGCGGCAGGATGCGTAGCGTGCGGGGATGACGACACGGAAATGCATCGTCAGCGCTGGCCGTGAATTTCGTTGACGTCCAGCGTACGGGCCTCTTCCGGCAGCATCACCGGAATATCGTCACGGATGGGGTAGGCAATGCGGCATGCGTGGCATACCAGTTCATGGACGGGTTTCTTCCATTCGAGCGGTCCTTTGCAAACCGGACACACCAGAATTTCAAGGAGTTTGGGGTTCATCAGTCAGATTCCTATATGACAATGGGGCATCAGCCGTGTCCTGCTGCTGCGATTTATTTTGATAAAGGTGGATATCGGCGACCGACAACAAGGTCACCAGGTCCTGCCCATCCTGGGGCGCATGACTCACGCCCAGGCTCACGGCCATGGGCAGCCCATTGCCCTGACTCCAGGCCAGGGTTCGCGATTCAATACGCTCGAATATCTGGCGGATCGCGGCTTCGTCACGATGCGGCAGCAAGGCGACAAATTCATCTCCGCCCCAACGGCCGCACACACCCAGTTCAGCCGATTCATTGAATATCTGCGCAAATTCGGCCAGTACCCGATCACCCACACCGTGGCCATAGCGGTCGTTCACTTCCTTGAACTGGTTCAGGTCGGCAAACAATACGGTCGCCGGCGCGTTCTCCCCGGCCTTTTCCAACATGCAGTCAGCGGCCGCCAGCAGGCCGTGACGATTGAGCAGTCCGGTCAGCGTGTCGAAGCGGCTGCGGTAATCGAGTTGACGGCGTTGACCATCGATGCGCCCCATCAGGATATAGGCATACAAGGCCAGCGTGACCCAGAACACGCCAAAAAACACGTCGCCCGCATTGATCTCGAATCCACCCAGGCGATAGCGGAACGCGAACGCAACCGCCATGCCCAGAAAAGCTCCGCCAAGCACTTCGCCGAACAGGCGCATGCCATAGCGCATGCCGTTTCCCAGCAGCACCATCAGGAAGGCCAGGGCAGAAGGCGGAATGGGATTGGGGTCATGAATGACGCACAGGGTCACGATGACCAGATCGGCCGCCATGGCACTGCGTATCCCCAGCAGCGTGACATGCTGCAGCGCCTGGCGAAAGAACCAGGTGTTGAGAATGAAATACACACCCAGCGCGATCAGCAACTGCTCGATGCTGAACAGGACAGGAGACACCGATTCCAGTGTCGAGAAATAGATCACTGCCAGCGAGAAGAACAGATAGCGGGTAAAGAACTGGGTCACGATTTCCGATCGGTCGGGCACCCAGAAGCCCGTATCACCGGATTCCGTTTCCCACCGGCACGGGTGGCGACGGTCGCTCCAGTCAGAATTCTGCATTACCCGTCCCCTTTTCATTGGCGCGCCTGCCTTGGTCTTGTTATTGTTTGAGACGAGCACCCAAGCATTCGATGAATCCGCATTCCGGGGCAGCATCCAGTTCCACCGCCCACCAGTTTGACCCCGCAAACTTTGCGCATTTTACCGCGTCTTTTTCCGTCATCAGCACATGGCCATCGGCCGGGAGTTCTTGGGGCTGGAAAGCATGGTGGTCGGCAAAGCTGCGCGGCGTGAATTCCAGGCCCTGCATGCGCAGCATGTCGAAAAACCCCTGCGGGTGCCCAATGCCCGTAATCGCAAGCCAACTGGCGCGCGGCAATGCCTGCAACGCTTTTTTTTCTGTTGGGTTGTTTAAGCGCCTAGCCTGGCCCATCGTGTAATCCGCCCGCCAGGTTTTCACTGGCAAATCGGTGCGCGGCTGGGCGGTTCCACGCACCACCTGGATCACGGCATCCACGCTGTCGAGGCGGCTGCGTGGCTCACGCAGGGGACCGGCCGGTAGCGGCCAGCCATTGCCCAGTCCGGTCGCCGCATCGATGACCACCAGCTCGATATCACGCTGCAGACGGTAATGTTGCAGACCATCGTCGGACACAATCAGGTCAACCTCGGGATGCCGTGCCAGCAGATGCTGCGCTGCCGCAACCCGGTCACGGCCCACCACCACCGGAATATCCGTTTTAATCCGGATCAGCAGCGGCTCATCGCCCACTTCTGCCGGCGAACTGTCTGGCCGCACGTCCACGCAGCCCTGTGCCGTCCCGCCGTAGCCCCGACTCACCACGCCCGGTTGATAACCCTGGTCACGCAGCCATTGCACCAGCCAGATCACCAGCGGGGTTTTGCCGCTGCCGCCTGCGGTGATGTTGCCCACCACGATCACCGGCACGCCGACGGCAACAGAACTCAGCCAGCCGCGCCGGTATGCCATACGGCGCAATCCGGACACCACAGCGAACAGCACAGACCAAGGCAACAGCAGCACCGTGAGGACGCTTGTACGCGCCCAAAGATGCTGAATGGACAACACGATTACGCCCGCTTAAGGGGCGGATTGGGTGGCGAAGGTAATGCGGGTCAGGCCAATCCGGCGGGCGGCCTCCATTACGTTCACCACGGATTGATGGGCTGCGCGCGCATCGGCATTGATGACCACCACCGTTTCATTCTGCCCGGTCGCAGCCTGTTTCAATGCAATGGCCAATTCCTCAACCGAGGCCTCACCCACCGCGGTGTTGTCGATCTGGTAGCGGCCATTTTCAGCCACGGCCACTTCGATTTGTTTGGGCTGACTGGGGGTCTGCTCGGCACTGCTGGTGGGCAGGTTGATCTTGAGTTCGGCAAAGCGCGCGTAGGTGGTCGTCACCGCAAGAAAAATCACGATGACCAGCAGAATATCGATAAACGGAATCAGGTTGATTTCCGGATAATCTTCACGACGGCCTCTACGAA
>CAYGMS010000068.1:0-9492 GCA_964350905.1 uncultured Thiobacillus sp.
GCGGCCATCGAACAAATCACGCTCGGCATCAAGGCAGCAGACGGCAGCTTTTTCGACCTGTCGGCGGCTGAAGCGCGGCGACGCGAATGGCAAGAGATCGAAAAATCGCAACGAAAAAGCTAGGCCATGAACCCTTAACCCCATATTTGACGGGCCTGGTAGGAATTTACCCTGCACTATGAACGTAAAAATTCATGGTTTGCCTTGCGTGGCAAAAACTAATTCCACTATGCTATGTCTCATCTACTATATGGGTAGCGTTTACTGCACGGCAATCCCAAGCAGCAAGCGTTTTCAACACCACGTAAATAATTAGGAGGATGACAATGCGTAAGTTGCATCAGCTAGCATCAGCCTGCGCAATCAGTGCCATCATGCTGTCAGGTAATGTGCTTGCACAGATTGCGGCTAGCCCCCAAAAAGTAGAGACCGGCAAGGACATCGCGTTCGACCGCACCAAGGGCAACTGTCTGGCATGCCATGACATGCCTACCGTACCTGACGCGGAATCCGCCGGTCTGTATGGTCCACCCCTGATTGCCATGAGCGCACGCTACCCCGACAAGGCCAAGCTGCGTGCCCAGATCTGGGATGCGACTGCGCTCATTCCATCCTCCTCCATGATCCCGTTCGGCAAGCACGGCGTGCTGACGGAAGAGGAAATCGATAAAGTGGCCGACTTCGTATATGGTCTGTAAAGATTTACCAAAGATTTACCCGTCGCATTAGGATTTACCCGTCGCATTTTCAATAAGGAGATTTGCTAAATGAATGCACTTCGTAGAAACGTACTGAAAAGCGCCGCCGGTGCAGGTACTGTAGCCGTGGCTGTCGCCGCGGGCTTGATGAAACCCACACTGGCCCTGGCTGGTGCGCCACGCAGCGCCTTTGAGGCCAAAAACGTCGGCGATGCTCTCAAGGGCATGGGGGCAGCCGCGCCAGCCGATTCCAAGGACATTGCCATCAAGGCCCCTGACATCGCTGAAAACGGCGCCGTCGTTCCGGTAGAAGTGACCAGCAGCATTGCAGGCACCACAGCCATTGCCATCATGGCCGAAAAAAATGCGACCCCGCTGGTTGCTGATTTCGACCTGTCGGGCGGCGCGGTGGGCTTTGTCTCCACCCGCATCAAGATGGGCCAAACCTCACTGATTCGTGCCGTGGTCACCGCTGGCGGCAAGTCCTATACCACGGCCAAGGAAGTCAAAGTCACCATTGGCGGCTGTGGCGGCTAATTGCCCCTGGTTTTGTATAGCGAATTAGTCGAACTGAACATTTTTAGGAAAGGAAAGCCAAATGGCTGAACCCATGCGTATCCGTGCCACGATGACTGGCGATGTCGCCGACGTCAAAGTGCTGATGAACCACCCGATGGAAACAGGTCTGCGTAAGGACTCCAAGACGGGGCAAATGATACCGGCTCACTACATCACCGATGTGACCGCCACCGTCAATGGCACCAAGGTGCTGGATGCAGGATTCTCTGGCGGCATCTCCAAGAACCCCTATCTGGGATTCAAGGTCAAAGGCCCCAAGGCGGGTGATAAAGTTGTAGTCACCTGGGCCGACAACAAGGGTGACAAGAACAGCGCTGAAGCCACCATCGGCTAAATTGAGCTGTCCACGAGCGGGGCAACAAGCCCCGCTCGCGCTTTATTCACCAGGTTTCTAAAAAACCGCATGAAACAAAAAGTTATTATGAAACTGCTGGCGGGGATGGCCGGACTAAGCATTGCTCTGGGTGCCGCAACGGCACACGCAACTCCCGAATCAGACAAACAAGAACTCATCAAGTACTACACACAAAAATATCCCAATGTGAAGCTGGAAGATTATATCTACGGCGCCCTGGCATTTGATGCAGACAGCATGGCCCAATATGAAGCCATCATGGAATTTCCGCCTTATATGTCCGATATCGAACAAGGCCGCAAGATGTGGGAAACCCCGTTCAAGAACGGCAAGACCTATGCCGATTGCCTGCCAGGCGGCGGCAAGCAGATCGCCGGTAACTACCCCCTGTTCGACGAAGCCAAGGGCAAGGTTGTCACGCTGCACGATGCCATCAACGACTGCCGCACGGCTAACGGCGAGGGCGCGTTCAGGGTCAGCGATATGAAGACCATGGGCCTGCTCACCGCCTACATGCGCACCCTATCGGACGGCATGATAATGAACATCAAGGTCGAAACGCCCAGGGCAATGGCCGCGTACGAGGATGGCAAAAAAACCTTCTTCAGCCGCAAGGGCCAGCTCAACTTCGCCTGTGCTACCTGCCATGTGCAGAACGTCGGCAGCCGTCTGCGTTCCGAGCTGCTCTCGCCCGTCGTCGGCCAAACCGTACACTGGCCGGTATTCCGCAGCGGCGACAATCTGTTCACGCTGCAGCGGCGCTACCAGGCCTGCTTCTCGCAAGTCCGTCATGAGCCTCCGCCACAGGGTGGCACCGTGATGAACAACCTGGAGTATTACCACTCCGCGATGTCAAACGGGCTGCCGATGAAGGCCTCTGTGTTCCGCAAGTAAGCGGGCAGAAACCAGAAAAAGCCCGGCTGCCCGGGCTTTTTCATTGATGAATGCCATCCAGACATGAGCCGGAGCTACCATTTACCCGCCATGTACTAAAAATAACAATGCAGCGTAGCATCACCCAAACAATCCATCCCGAGAGGAACGTCACATGCACATGAACCGTCGCGAATTTTTGCAACTGCTTGCAGTTGCTGCCGCATCCGGCATGGCCCTGGATAGCAAGTCAGCCCTGGCTGGTACCGCACCAGCCAATTTCTACGATGTCCCCCGCCACGGCAATGTGTCTTTCCTGCATTTCACCGACTGCCATGCGCAATTGATGCCGGTGTGGTTTCGCGAACCGAACGTCAATCTGGGTATCGGCAGTGCAGTAGGCAAGGCCCCACATCTGGTGGGCCAGCATCTGTTGAAAAAATTCGGCGTCAAGCCCGGCAGTGCAGAAGCACACGCGTTCAGCTATCTCAATTTCACCGAAGCGGCCAAGGTCTACGGCAAGGTGGGGGGCTTTGCCCACCTGAAAACACTGGTCGACAAAATGCGGACGCAGCGTCCCAATGCCCTGCTGCTGGACGGCGGCGACACCTGGCAAGGCTCAGCCACCTCGCTGTGGACCAATGCACAGGACATGGTCGACGCCTGTATCGCGCTTGGGGTGGATGTCATGACCCCACACTGGGAATCCACGTTCGGTGCCGATCGCGTGATGGAAATCGTCAACAAGGATTTCAAGAAAGCCAACATTGATTTTGTTGCACAGAACATTGTCACCAACGACTTTGGCGACCAGGTGTTCAAGCCTTATACCATGAAGGAAATGAACGGCGTCAAAGTTGCCGTGATTGGCCAGGCCTTTCCCTACACCCCAATTGCCAACCCGCGCTACATGGTGCCGGACTGGAGCTTTGGCATCCGTGATGACGGCATGCAGAAATGGGTCAACGAGGCACGCGCCCAAGGTGCCAAGGTCGTTGTTGTCCTGTCGCACAATGGCATGGACGTCGATGTGAAAATGGCCAGCCGCGTGACCGGCATTGACGCCATTTTTGGTGGCCACACCCATGACGGCGTGCCGCAGCCGGTACAGGTCAAAAATGCCAAGGGCATCACGCTCGTCACCAACGCCGGCTCCAACGGCAAATTCCTCGGCGTGATGGACTTCGACGTCAGAGGCAACCGTGTGGCCAGTTTCAAGTACCGTCTGCTGCCGGTGTTCTCCAACCTGCTGCCCGCCGACCCGGCGATGGATGCTTACATCAAGAAAGTGCGCGCCCCCTACGAGTCCAAGCTCAATGAAAAGCTCGCCGTGACCGATGACTTTCTCTACCGTCGCGGCAACTTCAACGGCACCTGGGATCAACTGCTGGTCAATGCACTGATGGAAGTCAAAGGTGCAGACGCGGCGTTCTCACCGGGCTTCCGTTGGGGCACCACCCTGCTCCCAGGCGACGCGATCACCATGGAACGCCTGATGGACCAGACCGCCATCACCTATCCGCAGACCACGCTGAACGACATGACCGGCGAAACCATCAAGACCATCATGGAAGATGTCGCCGACAACCTTTTCAACGCCGACCCGTACTACCAGCAAGGTGGCGACATGGTGCGCGTGGGCGGGATCGAATACACCGTCAACCCGAACCAGACTATCGGCAAGCGCATCACCGACATGACCATCAATGGCAAACCGGTGGATGCCAGCAAGACCTACAAGGTTGCGGGCTGGGCGCCGGTTGGTGAAGGCGTGCAGGGCGAACCGATCTGGGACGTCGTTGCCAGCTACCTGCGCGACAAGAAAGTGATCAAGGGCCTGAAGCTGAACGAACCCAAAATCATTGGGGTCGGGAAAAACAACCCGGGTATTGCCGACTATGACGGCGGCCTGTCCTGATCCCCTCATTTCTGGGACGAGACAAAAGGGGCGTGAGTCCCTTTTATTTTTTATACCGTCCCGCTAAAACAACAGGCAAATATTCTTCTTAAACAATTGAACTTTTTTCTTTACCAAACATGCATTTTAAAGATATATTTAGGTCTCGATAACTATGTTTGGCACCGGCGGTAGAATGTGTGCCGAAACATGTGATTCGTGCCCAACCCAAGCAAACGAGAAAGGGACCCAACCAAATGAGCTCGGCATTTACAAAATCAGCCGCCCGGAACATCTTCTACGGCGGTGCGGTGTTCTTCTTCCTGCTTCTGGTCGGACTGACGTTCGATACCATGAACACACTTCCCCAACGTGACAACCGCGAGAACCTGACTGAATCGGTCCTGCGTGGCAAACATATCTGGGAGACACGTAACTGTATCGGCTGCCACACGATGATGGGTGAGGGTGCATATTTCGCACCGGAACTCGTTAATGTGTACCAACGACGCGGCCCGGCGTTCATCAAGGCCTGGATTCAGGCCCAACCGACCGGCGCCCCCGGACGACGCCAGATGCCAAACTTCCACCTGGACGAACAGCAGCTTGATGATCTGATCGGCTTCCTCAAATACGCGTCCGAAATCGATACGGCCAAATGGCCACCCAATATCGAAGGCTAAGCCTGTCCTCAGATAAATGTAATCAGTGGAGAATCTTATGAAATACAAATCTCAGGCGGTCGCGAAGCCATACTTCATCGCGGCTATCGGCCTCTTTCTCGGTCAGATCCTGTTCGGTCTGATTATGGGCTTGCAATACGTCGTTGGGGATTTCCTGTTCCCGGAAATTCCGTTCAACGTAGCGCGCATGGTGCACACTAACCTGCTGATTGTGTGGCTGCTGTTTGGCTTCATGGGCGCGGCTTACTACCTGATTCCCGAGGAAGCGGAACGCGAGTTGTTTAGTCCGAAGCTGGCAATGGCGATGTTCTGGATCTTCCTCGCCGCCGGAGTAGCGACCATCCTTGGTTATCTCTTCGTGCCGTATGCGACGCTGGCTGAATGGACAGGCAACGACCTGCTGGCCACGATGGGGCGCGAGTTCCTCGAACAACCGCTACCCACCAAGGTCGGTATTGTGGTCGTGGCGCTCGCGATGCTCTACAACCTGTCAATGACGATATTGAAAGGCCGCAAGACTGCGATCAACCTGGTGATGCTGGTCGGTCTCTGGGGCCTCGCGATCTTCTTCCTGTTCTCGTTCTACAACCCCGGCAACCTGGTCAAGGACAAGTATTTCTGGTGGTGGACCGTGCACCTTTGGGTAGAAGGCGTGTGGGAATTGATCATGGGTGCGATGCTGGCTTTCGTGCTGATCAAGGTGACTGGCGTGGACCGCGAGGTGATCGAGAAATGGCTGTACGTGATCATTGCAATGGCCCTGATCACCGGCCTCATCGGTACCGGTCACCACTACTTCTGGATCGGCACACCGGAATACTGGCAATGGTGGGGTAGCGTGTTCTCTGCACTGGAACCGATTCCCTTCTTCATGATGACCGTATTTGCGTTCAACATGGTCAACCGCAGGAAGCGTGAGCATCCGAACAAGGCGGCCGTATTGTGGGCACTGGGCACGGGCGTGATGGCTTTCTTGGGCGCGGGCGTGTGGGGCTTCCTGCACACGCTGGCACCGGTCAACTACTACACCCACGGCACCCAGATCACGGCAGCACACGGCCACATGGCGTTCTATGGCGCGTATGTAATGGTCGTGATCACCATGATCAGCTACACCATGCCCTTGATGCGCGGACGTGAAGCCAACAGTCCGCTCGCGCAAGTGGTCGAGATGTGGTCATTCTGGCTCATGACGATTTCAATGGTGTTCATCACGCTGTTCCTGACCGCCGCCGGTATTCTGCAAGTCTGGCTGCAGCGTATTGCTGATGCACCGATGTCGTTCATGGCGGCGCAGGATCAGGTTGCCATGTTCTACTGGATGCGTGAGATAGCCGGCTTGATTTTCCTGGTTGGCCTCCTGCTGTATATCGCTAGTTTCTTCGTCAAGGGTAAAGCCGAAACTGCGAGCTGAAACTGATCATCCGTCCGGGCAAACCGGACGGATTGGGATACTGTCTTGAACGCCTCAATATCTGCTACGGCACCACATAGCAATCGCCATTATTTACCAGGCGATCTTGCCATGTGGTTTTTCATCCTCGCCGAACTGCTGGTGTTCGGCGTTTTTTTTTCGGCCTATGCATTTGCACGCACGTATGACATCGAGCTGTTCAACGCGTCGCAACTGGAGCTGGATCGGCTCAGCGGCGCCATCAATACCATCCTGCTGATCTCCGGCAGCTATTTTGTGGTGCGTGCCGTCGACAAAATCCGGCATGACCGATCCCGCGCCTGTGCATACTGGCTGATCGCCGCAATGGCGTGCGGCGGGGCGTTTCTGGTACTCAAGCTGGTCGAATTCAGCGCCAAGATAGAGGCCGGCATCACCATGTCGACCAATACATTTTTCATGTTTTACCTGGGGCTCGGCTTTTTCCACTTCATGCATGTGGTACTCGGGATGATCATTCTTGGCGCAATCACGCTCAAGGCATGGCGTGGCGGCTACCACAGGGGCGACTATTCCGGCGTTGAAACCGGTGCTGCCTACTGGCACATGGTCGACCTGGTGTGGATTGTGCTTTTTCCCCTGATTTACATACTTAGATAATGTCATGACAGCAGCAACGTTCCAGTGGTTGGTTCTCGTCGCGCTCACCATCCTGACTTTTGGCATAACAGAAACCGGCCTGTCCGAAAGCTCGGTCCTGATCCTGGTTCTGCTTGCTACCCTGATCAAGGGTCGCATTGTGATCGATCGATTCATGGCGCTTCAAGGTGTAAGCGGTGCCTGGCGCTGGGTAGTATTAGGCTGGCTGCTGCTGGTACTGGGCCTGATCGCCTACACCTTTCAATACTCGTAGCACTAATCGGAGAATCTCCATGAACGATTTGACCGCCTCTGGCCTGGCGCCTGCGCTGAACGTTCCCTATTATCAGCCCGTCGGCAACGAGTGCATCCTGTTCGAATATGCTTTCCACAATCGCCTGCCGCTCCTGATCAAAGGCCCGACCGGTTGCGGCAAGACGCGTTTCGTCGCGCATATGGCGGCGCGCATGGCGCGCCCGTTGATCACGGTGTCATGCCACGATGACTTGACTGCCGCCGATCTGGTTGGCCGCCACCTGATTGGCGATGGCCAGACGGTATGGTCGGATGGCCCGCTCACCCGCGCGGTGCGCGAGGGCGGCATTTGCTACCTCGATGAAGTGGTGGAAGCCCGCAAGGACACGACCGTCGTGCTGCATCCGCTGACCGACGACCGGCGCATTCTGCCGATCGAACGCACCGGCGAGGAATTGCACGCGCCGGACGAGTTCATGCTGGTGGTGTCCTACAACCCGGGCTACCAGAACCTGCTGAAAAGCCTGAAGCCCTCCACGCGCCAGCGCTTTATTGCAATCAACTTCGGCTTTCCACCGGCTGCCCTGGAAGAAAAGATCGTGATCGCCGAAACCGGCATTGCGCCCTTGCTGGCAAAGCAACTCGTCACGCTGGCCGTGCATTTCCGCCAGCTCAAGGACCACGATCTGGAGGAAGCGGCTTCGACACGCCTGCTGATATACGCGGCCAGCCTGATGCGTGCCGGCTGCGATCCGGTAGTCGCCTGCGAAGCCGCGCTGGTGGAACCGCTCACCGACGATGCCGATACAGCACAAGCCCTGCTGGAAGTGATCAAAGCAACCTTTGGACAATAAGCCGGTCATAGTGCCATGAACCCCCTTCCCGACCCGCGTACCCATGCAGTGCAAGCCGAAGTGCTCTACCTGCTTAACCTGCTGATTGCACCCGGCCTGGCATTCCTGATTCTGCTGGGACTCGCCTACCGGCAGCGCGCAAGCACCAGCGCACTCACCCGCTGCCATGTACGCCAGGCAGTGTCGGTGAGCATACAAGCCGGTCTTTTATTGACAGTCGTGCCGGCCCTCATCGCACTACTGGGCGACCTGGACCACCCCGCGACCTGGACACTGCTGGTGCTGTACGTCCTGTGCTGCCATGCGACACTGGTGCTGCTGGGCGTACTCGGCCTGTCCCGCGCGATCGCCGGGCAAACCTTCGTCTACCCGCTGCTCGGAAACCGTAAATGGTAGGAACCCAGGCAACAGCCACAATCCGTGCAAGCCTTGCACACAGGAAGCGTGGCTGGCTTGGATTACCGGTGCAACGCTGGCGCCAATTGACCCAGGCCGGGTTTTTTCTGCTGTTCGTGTTTGCGCCGATTTTCGACATCTTCAGGATCGACCTGAATCTCAAGCATCTCATCCTGTTTGGCTTCGACTGGACACTCGGGCTCGATGATTTCATCGCCGGGCATGCTACGGCCGCCCAGGCTGCGCTGAATATCGTGCTACGCGGCTTTCTGCCGTTGCTGGCGATAGGCGGCACGCTGATCTACGTCAGCTGGAAATGGGGCCGTCTGTATTGCGGCTGGCTCTGCCCGCATTTCTCGATCGTCGAGACCATCAACCAGACACTGCGGCGCGCGATCGGCAAGCAAAGCCTGTGGGACAAAAAACCGCTGCCAACACGCAATCCGGACGGCAGCGAAACCCCTCACGATGCGATCTGGTGGTTTGCCGTGATTCCGCTGGTCATTGCCTGCGCCATGCTGTGGGCCGTGGTGCTGCTGACCTATCTGCTGCCGCCCGCCGAGATCTACGGCAACCTCTGGCATGGCACGCTGACCCGCAATCAATCGGTCTTCCTGGGCGCGGCCAGCATCGCCTTTTTTGTCGAATTCATGTTCGCACGTCACCTGTTTTGCCGCTATGCCTGCGCCGTCGGCTTGTTCCAGAGCCTGGCGTGGATGGGCAACGACAAGGCCATGGTGATCGGCTTCAAACGCGAACGCGCCCGGGATTGCTCAAGCTGCTATTCGGCCTGCGATCATGTGTGCCCGATGCGGCTGAATCCGCGCAACGTCAAGCGCATGATGTTCGCCTGCGTGCAGTGCGGCCAGT
>CAYGMS010000069.1:0-9405 GCA_964350905.1 uncultured Thiobacillus sp.
GTTGCTGTTGGCGGCGGCTGACCCCGTTATTCCTTCGCTTTAAGCCTTAAAGAATCTTATGGAACCACTCGTTATTGCCGGACAAACCTATGCTTCCAGACTTCTGGTGGGCACTGGAAAATACAAGGATTTTGAACAGACGCGCCTTGCGGTTGATGCCTCGGGCGCGGAAATCGTTACGGTCGCCATCCGTCGCACCAACATCGGCCAGGATGCCAGCCAGCCGAGTCTGCTCGATGCGCTGCCGCCGTCGAAATACACATATCTGCCCAACACCGCCGGTTGCTATACGGCGGATGACGCGATCCGCACCCTGCGTCTGGCACGTGAGTTGCTGGATGGCCATAGTCTGGTCAAGCTCGAAGTGCTGGGCGACGCCGAATCGCTGTATCCCAATGTGGCAGAAACGGTGAAAGCCGCCGAAGTGCTGGTCAAGGACGGCTTTCAGGTGATGGTTTACACTTCGGACGACCCCATTGCCGCCAGGCAGCTGGAAGACATCGGCTGCGTCGCAGTGATGCCGCTGGCGAGTCTGATCGGCTCCGGCATGGGCATCCTCAATCCGTGGAACCTGCAGATCATCATCGACCGTCTTTCGGTGCCGGTGATCGTCGATGCCGGCGTTGGTACCGCCAGCGACGCTGCCATTGCGATGGAATTGGGTTGCGATGCGGTGCTGATGAACACCGCGATTGCCGGTGCCGGCAACCCGGTGCTGATGGCTTCGGCAATGAAGAAAGCCGTCGAGGCTGGCCGTGAAGCCTTTCTGGCCGGACGCATGCCGAAAAAAATCTATCAGGCCAGTCCCAGTTCGCCCACCAGCGGCCTCATTACCGGCAGTAAATAAGCATGAGTGAAGCGGGCGCGCATCCGCGCATACGTTCCTATGTGCTGCGCGCCGGGCGTGTCGGCTCTGGCCAGGCGCGTGCGCTGGCCGAAATCGGGCCGCAGTTCATGTTGCCCTACCAGTCTGCCGAACTCGATCTGGCCGCAGCCTTTGGACGGACCGCTCCTCGGATTCTGGAAATCGGTTTTGGCATGGGCGAGGGCCTGGCCGAGATTGCCGCGGCGCATCCCGGGAACGATTACCTCGGGGTGGAAGTGCATACGCCCGGCGTAGGCGCGTTGTTGAAGCAGCTTGGCGAGCGTGGCTTGAGCAATGTCCGTGTCATCCAGCATGATGCGGTTGAAGTGCTGACCAGGATGCTGGCACCGGCCAGCCTTGCCGGCACCCACATTTTCTTCCCCGATCCATGGCATAAAAAGCGCCACCACAAACGCCGGCTGATCCAGCCGCCACTGGTGCAGTTGCTGGCCAGCCGGCTTCAGCCCGGCGGCTATATTCATCTGGCAACCGACTGGCAGGATTACGCCGAGCAGATGCTGGCCGTGCTGACAGCCGAGCCATTGCTGAAAAATTCCGTGGCCGACTATGCACCACGTCCCGATACCCGGCCCCTCACCAAGTTTGAACAGCGCGGGATCCGTCTGGGACATGGGGTGTGGGATCTGGTGTTTCGCAAGGTTTAAGGCTTCATGGTTCAGGGCGTTCTTGAGCCCAGAGTCATTTCTTCGATAGGCACGGGCGAACCGGGAAAACTGTCTTCTGGTTTCTGCCTCAGGTGGCCGCCAAAGGTGAGCCCGGCATGCTGGCCCCCATGTTTATCCTTTTGACGTCCTATCATGATGTGACGGCTGGCATGATGACCGTGCTGCTGTTGCTCGTTTCAATCAAGGAGTAAAGCATGGAGTGTGGTATTGCCAGGCCTGGCTGTATGACCACCAGAATCGCGCTGACCAGCCACTGTCATGGTGATGGTGCGATTCTTGGAAGAGCGCCGCGTTCCTATTCCAGCTTTGTTCAGGAGAAGATGACATGAACGATGACACCGATGTGATGCTGCCATGTACGTTCGTTATTTTTGGCGCAACGGGCAATCTGTCCACCAACAAACTGTTGCCGGCCTTGTACCGTTTGGAGGCGGCAGCCCGCCTGTCGGAATCGCTCAGCATCATCGCGTTCTCGCGGCGCGAGTGGAACGATGATGACTGGCGAAAACACATGCGCGAAGTGCTGGCCGACAAGATCAAGGGCAAGCAGGACACCCCGGTATTCGAGCGCTTCATCGCGCGTTTTACCTACCAGCAGGGTGATCTGAACGACATTGAATCGTATCAGGCGCTCGCCAAGCGCCTGCCAAACGAAGAGGCGTGTTCGAGTACGGTGTTTTACCTGGCCATCAAGCCGGCTGAATTTGCCGCAGTGGTCCACAATCTCGAAGCAGTCGGCCTGAACCGGCCGCGCGGACTGAACCGTGTGGTGGTGGAGAAACCCTTCGGTGAAGACATCGAATCGGCGCGCATGCTGAATCATTTGCTGCACCAGCATTTTGACGAAGAGCAGATCTTTCGTATCGATCACTTCCTTGGCAAGGAAACCGTGCAAAACCTGCTGGTGTTCCGCTTTGCCAATACGCTGATCGAACCGTTGTGGAACCGCAATTTCATCGATCACGTGCAGATCACCGTGGCCGAATCGATCGGCATCGAGAAGCGCGCCGATTATTACGACCAGGCCGGTGCGCTGCGCGACATGCTGCAGAATCACCTGATGCAGTTGCTTACCGTGGTGGCCATGGAGCCGCCGCCCGCGCTCGAAGCCGATGCGTTGCACGACGAAAAGGTGAAAGTGATGCGCTCGATCCGCCCCATTGCCAAGAATTCGGTGCATGCGCACGCCATTCGTGCGCAGTACACGCGCGGGATGATCGATGGAAAATCTGTTCCGGGCTATCAGCATGAAGACAATGTCGAGCCCAACTCCATCACCGAGACTTTTGTTGCGGCCAAGTTCTACATCGATAACTGGCGCTGGCGCGGGGTGCCGTTTTATCTGCGTACCGGCAAGCGCATGCCGCGCCAGACTTCGATGATCGCGATCCGCTTTCGCCATCCGCCGCAGCAGTTGTTTCGCGAAACGCCGCTGGAAACGATCGATCCCAACTGGATCCTGTTGTCGATCCAGCCGGACGAATCCATGCGCATGGAAATCCATGTCAAGCAGCCGGGCCTGGACATGGACACGCGCCTGATGCAGATGAACGCGAGTTATCTGAAAACGGATGAGGAAACACTCGATGCGTACGAAACCCTGTTGCTCGATGTGATCGAAGGCGACCGTTCCCTGTTCCTGCGTTTTGATGAAGTGGAGTGGGCGTGGCGGGTGGTTGATCCGATCCTCAAACACTGGGCGGTGGAGCGTGACTACATTCCCACCTACCCGGCAGGAAGCTGGGGGCCTGCCGATGCCAACCGGCTGTTTGATAGCGACGATCAAACCTGGCGTAACGAACTATGAGTTTGCCGGATTGGCGGGTGTTTTCTGATCCCGAGGCCCTGGTCGCACGGCTGACGGATTCCTTGTGTGACGTGGCTGAAAAAGCCATCGCGGAACGGGGTGCATTTCATCTGGTGCTGGCCGGTGGCAGCACGCCGAAGGCGCTTTACCGTGCGCTGGCCGCGCGTGGCGCGGGTGATGCTCAATGGCACCTTTGGTACGGCGATGAGCGGTGTTTGCCGCCCGATCATTCCGAGCGCAATAGCCGCATGCTTGAAATGGCCTGGTTGGGTGCATCGCGTATTCCACCTGAAAATCGTCGCCCGATTTCGGCCGAGTTGGGGCCGGATCAGGCTGCTATCTTGTATGCCGGTGAGTTGAAAAGCCTGGCTGATTTTGATGTGGTGCTGCTGGGCATGGGGGAGGACGGTCACACCGCCAGCCTGTTTCCCGGCCATGACTGGGGCGCGGCTTCAGACAGTCCGGATGCCCTGGCCGTGCGCAACGCGCCCAAGCCGCCGCCCGAGCGGGTGAGCCTGTCGGCCGCCCGGCTCAGCCGCAGCGAGCGGGTGTGGTTCGTCATTACCGGCAGCAGCAAGAAAACCGCGATTGCCTACTGGAAGGAGGGGGGAGTATTGCCGGTTTCAAGCGTACATGGCTTGCGCGAAACGGTGGTCTGGCTGGATGCGGAGGCCTTGCCGGTAGTCGGTTAATGCCGCTCGTAAACGAGATCAACCACAATCCATTCGTCCTGAACCCGTTGTAGGGATGCCAACAAACTAGGTGGAGGTATCCGCCTCCGGCGCGTCAGGTTCCGTCTTTACCGGTTTCGCCGCTTTGCTCCGGGCGGCCGCCAGCATTGCCTGCCGCGTAGCCGGCGTTTCCAGACTGATCCGCCCCAGCGCGCCGCTGCGGTAATCGGTCAGAAAAATCATCGCCGCTTTTTCCAGGTCGAGTTCGCCGCCGCGGCCCTTCAAAATGCAGCCGCGTTTTTTCGCCACGGCTTCCAGCACCCCGGTCGCATCCAGGCCTTCCAGCGAGAGTTTGTAACGCGCCTTGAGCAGTTCCGGGTAGCGCTCCAGCAGGATTCCCGCCAGAAACACTGCCACCTCCTCATCGATCACCGCATTGCGGCCAATCGCATGGCTGGCCGCCAGCATGAAGCCATCGGAGTCATGCTCGATCTTCGGCCAGGTCATCCCCGGCGTGTCGACCAGCGTCAGGCGCGGGGTGAGGTTGATGCGCTGCTGCGACTTGGTCACCGCCGGCTCGTCGCCCACTGCTGCCACCCGACGCTTGACCAGCGCATTCAGCAGCGTGGACTTGCCGACGTTGGGGATGCCCATGATCATCAGCCGCAATGGCTTGAAGGTGTCGTCGCGATGCGGCGCCAACTTCTGCGCCAGTGCCGGCAACTTGGCCACGTCGCTGGGTTTCTTGGCCGAAATCGCCACCGCCATCACCCCTGGCTGCTTGTTGAAGTAATCCAGCCAGGCGCGCGTCGCTTCCGGGTCGGCCAGGTCGGCCTTGTTCAACAGCTTGAGACAGGAGCGCTGACGATGCAGCCGCAATTCGTGAATCATTGGATTGCTGCCCGCTTCCGGCAGGCGCGCGTCGAGCACCTCGACCACCACGTCGATCTGCGCCATCGTCTCCGCGGCTTTCTTGCGCGCGGTGGTCATGTGACCGGGGAACCACTGGATAGGCATGATGGGCTTTATAGGTGGGGGGAGGGGATTATCACACCAGTTCGGTTTTAACCGGCACCGCCGCCGCTGCCCACGCCATGCGCTGCCTGCAACACCAGCGCATCAAAGTCTTCGGCCTTCATCAACCCACGCTCGGCGACGATGTCGCGTACCGGGCGGCCTGACTTTTCCGATTCCTTGGCCACTTCGGCGGCCTGGTTGTAGCCGATCTGGGTGTTGAGCAGGGTGGCGAGGGCGACACTCTGGTGGATAAAGAACGCGCAGCGTTCGCGATTCACGACTATCCCCTTGAGGTTCTTTTCGGTGGCGGCGTTCATCGCGTTGGTCAGCCAGTCCATGGCGTCGAACAGCGCCGAACCCATCGCCGGCATCATCACGTTCAGTTCCATCTGCCCTGCCTGCACCATGTAACTCACCGCAGCATCCTGACCCAGCACCTGGAAGCAGACCTGATTGAGCATTTCGAACATCACCGGGTTGACCTTGCCGGGCATGATGCTTGATCCGGGCTGCACCGGCGGCAGCTGGATTTCGCCGAGACCGGTGCGCGGGCCGGAGGCGAGCAGGCGCAGGTCGTTGGAGATGCGGGTGAGTTCCAGCGCGAGGTTGCGGATTTCGCCCGACAGCCGTGCCAGGTCGTTCATCGACTGCATCTGCGCGACCAGCTGGCCGACACGGATCGGCTCGCCGGTGAGTTGCGCCAGTTCGGCTGCCGCGCGTGCCGGGTAATCGGGCGAGGTGTTCAGCCCGGTGCCGGCGGCCGAGCCGCCGAGGCCGATCTCGCATAGTGCGGGGCGCACCGCGTCGAGCGCGGCCTCGCAACGACCGAGCGTCCAGGCGTAGCCGGCGAATTCCTGCCCCAGCGTGGTCGGTACGGCATCCTGCAAGTGAGTGCGGCCGGATTTGACGGTGTCTTTTTCGCGCTCGGCCAGGCGCGTGAACTCGGCGGCCATGGCGTGTACCGCTGCGGTCAGGCGTGGCAGCTTGGCCAATACGGCCAGCCGGATGGCGGTGGGGATGGTGTCGTTGGTCGACTGCCCCATGTTGACGTCGTCGTTGGGGTTGACCGGCTTGTACGCTCCTTTTTCGCTGCCCAGTGCCACGTTGGCGAGGTTGGCGATGACTTCGTTGCTGTTCATGTTGTGGCTGGTGCCGGCGCCCGCCTGAAAGCGGTCGACCACGAATTGATCGATATACTCGCCGGCAAGGATTTTTTCGCAGGCGGCGACAATGGCGTCGCGCTTCTGCTCCGGCAACCAGTCCGGCTGGCAATTGGCACGCGCGGCGGCAAACTTGATGCGCACATGGGCTAGTACGAAATCCTTATCCGGGCGGCGGCCGGAAATGGGAAAATTGGCCACGGCACGCGCAGTTTGTGCGCCATACCAGGCATTGACGGGAACCTGGACTTCGCCAAGCGAGTCCTTCTCTATGCGGAATTCATTCATGGTGAAAAAACCAATGCAGATGTTACAAAGAAGTCGATTTTATCCGATGTGGCTGACAGGGCTCCTGTTGGCGTGTGTGGCGTCGTGGGTGCAGGCCGCCGATTTCAAGGTGACCGATACCGACGGCAAGACGCACACGCTGTCGGGTTACAAGGGTAAATGGGTGCTGGTGAACTACTGGGCCACCTGGTGCCCGCCCTGTCTGGAGGAAATTCCCGACCTGATTGCGATGCACGGGAACAAGAAAAACAACATTGTGGTCATCGGCGTTGCGCTGGATTACCGCACCGCCAGGCAGGTGACCGATTTTGCCGAAGGCCTGCTGGTGAACTACCCCATCGTGCTGGGCGGTCCGCAGGTGGTGAACCAGATTGGCCCGGTTCAAGGTTTGCCGACTACCTATTTGTTCAACCCCGACGGTAAAATGGTTGCCCAGCAGGTGGGAGCGATTACCCGCGAGGCGGTAGAAAACTATATCGCCAGCAAGACGCCGCGGCCTAAAAAATAAGCTGTCACAGAAGACAAGCTGTGCCTCAACTTCCGGGAGACTTCATGCGTCAATTGCTTATCGCGTTTCTGGTTTTGGTGGCGGGCTCAGCATGGGCGGAGACACGTGATCCGGCCAACCATTTCTTTCAGCCCAAGTTTGGCGATTTTCAGGCTGAGCTGGACACGGCGAAGCAGCAGGGCAAGAAAGGCATCTTTTTGTTTTTCGAGATGGAGGATTGCCCGTTCTGCGAACGCATGAAAACCACCATCCTGAATCAGTCTGATGTGCAGGATTCGTTCCGCGCGCAATTTCTGGTGTATTCGATTGATGTCAACGGCGACACGCAGATGACCGACTTTCAGGGCAAGGCGCTAACCGAAAAAGCCTTTGCCTTTGCCAATCGCGTGCGCGCCACGCCCACGATGCTGTTCTTTGATCTCGACGGCAACATGGTTGCGCGTCATACCGGCCCCACCAAGGACAAGGCCGATTTTCTGCTGCTTGCCAGGTATGTTGCCGAGGGCGCCTACGCGACTCAGCCCTTTACCAAATACAAGCAAGTCAAATGAAGCGCGCAGCCTGGTTCGTGCTTCTGGTGTCGTTGCCCTCGGTCGTGATGGCGGAGCGGTTGACGCTGGAAGAAGCGCTGGCGAGCGTGTCGGCCGCCCACCCTGACCGGCGTATGGCTGAGAGCGACCTGGCGCTGGCGCGTGCCGACCGCGAGCAGGCTGCAAGCCGCCAGGATTTCAACCTGTTTCTAGACGGCAACCTGCGCACGGGACGGCGCCCGGACGGCGACTGGAAACCCGACAATACGGGACGCATCGTCGCGCGCAAGCCCTTGCTCGATTTCGGTCGCAGCAGCCAGGCGGTCGCTGCGGTGGATCAGGAGATCGCGGCGCGCCAGGCAGCGCTCTTCAATTCCGAGAACCTGCGCCGCATCGACATCATGGCGCGCTACTTCGACGTACTGCTGGCCGACCAGCAGTACGTCGTCGACAACGAGTTCATGACGGTGGCCTATCTCGACTGGGACAAGGCCAGAGAACGTTTCGAACTGGGAATCGGCAGCCGTCCTGAGTTGTTGCAGCTGGAAGCGTTCTATCAGGACTGGCGCGAACGCCGCAGCGCCAGCCTGCAGCGCATGCGCAGCACGCGGCAGAAACTCGCCAACGCCATATACCGCCCCGGAAAATTGCCGGCCGAACTGGCCGATCCGGCGTTGCCGGAGAATGCGCGCCCGGTTCCGGAATACGAATCGCTGCTGGCCTGGGTGATGGAAAAGAATCCGCAGGTGCAAGGCTTGCAGGCGCAGGTCGCGGCAGCGGATGCGCGGCTGGCTGCGTTGCGGGCAGAACGCAATCCGACACTTGACGCAGAGGTGATCGGCGGAAGCTACAGCCGCGAAACCAACACCCGCGATGAAGTCAGCGCCGGGCTGGTGTTCAATATTCCGCTCTACCAGGGCCGGCGCGTGGATGCGCGGCTGGCGCGCGAACTGGCGCAAAAGGAACGCATCACGGCAGAACTGGAAAAATTCAAGTTTGATCTGGCAGACACCCTGCTCGCAACCTTGCAGGAAATTGAATGGCTGCGCGGCAGCAGTCGCGCAGCCGCCGACAAGCAGATCGAATATCGTGACTGGGCGCTGGAGCGTGCACGCGCCGAATACGAGCTCGAACTGAAAACCAATCTGGGAAGCAGTATGGCCGAAACCCAGGCGGCGCAGCAGCGCCACAAGCAGGTGGAATACCAGCTGGCACTGGCGCTGGCGCGGCTGGAAGCATTGTCTGGCGGCAGCTTGCCGTCTGCTGAGGGAGTACAAAAATGATGTGGAAAAACTGGATGCTGGCGGGCGGGGTGATGCTGACTGCCATGCCGGGTTGGGCCGCCGACATTGCGTTGACCACCCGCGTGTCAGGCGTGGTGGATCAGGTGCTGGTCAAGGCCGGGCAACGCGTGAGCAAGGGGGCAGTACTGCTGCGCCTGGACAACACCATCCTGCAGGCGCGTTTCGATGAGGCAACCGCTGAGCAGACACGTGCGCAGGCCGATGAAGCCGATGCCAAACGGGACCTGGGGCGGATGCAGGAATTGTACGATCGTACCGTGTCGTCAACCACCGAACTCGATGCGTCAAACCTGCGTTATGCACGCGCGCAGGCTGCGTTGTCGGCCGCCCAGGCGCGGTGGATCATTGCGCAAAAGAATCTGAGCGATGCGGAACTCAAGGCGCCGTTTGATGGTGTGGTGAGTGCGGTTCCCGGCGCACCGGGAACCGTGGTGGCAGCGGACTGCCAACCCAAGACGCTGGTGCTGCTGCGTTCCGGGCGACCCTGATTGCGCACGGCTGATCGGGACGGTACTGAATCAACGACTAGCCGTTCGCCCTGAGTTCGTCGAAGGGCATTCCTTTCCTAG
>CAYGMS010000070.1:0-9351 GCA_964350905.1 uncultured Thiobacillus sp.
CATTCCGGCGAACGCCGGAATCCAGCCAGATCAAGCATCTGGACCCCGGCCTTCGCCAGGGTGACAGCTTGTTGAGGGTGTCCCTAGTGTTTGCCCGACCGCCAGATGGAAAAGATGATCCAGAGGCTGTTGAAGAATGCGATCAGGAATCCCATTAGCCCAAAAAATGGCAGCCCAAACAGCTTGGGTCCGCCTTCCACCGTCATGATGATGCTCGATCCAATGACCAGCGAGGCGGTCAGTATCCCCATGGTCAGCCGGTTGCTGGCACGATCCAGTTGATGACCGAAGGTATCCAGACGCTTCAGGTCCAGATCAATCTTGACCCGTCCGCGTCGCATGTCCCGCAGCAAATGCCGCACATCGCGTGGCACATCGGCCAGCACTTCCAGTGTCTCGCGCACGCTCTGGCGCCCGCGTTCCCACAGCGCCTTCGGCGTGTAGCGCTGATGGATGATGCGCTCCACAAACGGCGTCACGTGATCGATCATGTGGAATTCGGGGTCGAGTTGCTGGCCCAGACCTTCCAGCGTAATCAGCGTTTTGAACAGCAGGGTCAGGTCGGATGGCAGCACCAGATCGTTGTTGCGCATCAGTGCCGTGATGTCGTTCAGCAGCGGACCTATCTTCACGTCCTTGAGTTGCAGATCGTCGTAGGTTTGCAGCAGTTCAGCCACGTCGTAACCCAGGCGGTCCTCGTCGACCATCGATTCGCCGCTCCAGTCGAGCAACACCTGCAACAGCGCCTGCTCGTCCATGCACGTCAAGGCATGCAGCAGGTCGACGATCTGATTGCGGCGGGTGTGGGTCAACATGCCCACCATGCCGAAATCAATCAGGCCGATGCGGTTTTCCGGCAGAAACAGCACATTGCCGGGATGCGGGTCGGCATGAAAATAACCATGCTCCAGCACCATGCGCAACACCGTATCCGCGCCACGCTGCGCCAGTAACCGGGGGTCGAGTCCACGCTCGCGCAGCTTGTCGGGCGCCACGCCCGACATGCCGATGATTTGTTCCTGAACATTGACGTGATTGTTGGTGTACTCCCAGTACACCCGGGGGACTTGCACCAGCGGATCGTCGGCAAAATTACGTGCAAACTTGTCAATGTTGCGCGCTTCCTTGGCCAGATCGAGTTCACGGCTCAGCGAGCGCTGGAACTGCAAAACGATTTGCACCGGGTCGTAACGCCGGAAATCCGGCATCTCGCTTTCGAGCAGCCTGGCGGCGTGGTGCATGATGCGCAGATCGGCACGGATCACCTCTTCGATACCCGGACGGCGGATCTTGACGACAACCGCCATGCCATCCTTGAGGGTGGCACGGTGTACCTGTGCGATCGAGGCTGCCGCCATCGGAACCGGATCGAAGCTGGCAAACACGTCGCCAGGCTCGCCCTTGATGGCCGCCACCAGATCGGGGTGCAGCAGTTCATAGGGAACCGCCGGCACCTGGCTGTGCAGCTTTTCGAATTCGGTAATCCAGTGTGGCGGGAACATGTCCACCCGTGTCGCCAGCAGCTGGCCCAGCTTGACGAAGCTGGGTCCCAGCTCTTCCAGCGCGCGGCGTATCCGCACCGATGCATCGAGCTGGCTGATTTCACTGGTGCTCTGCCAGTGCAGCACCCGTCCGGCGCGTTCCAGAATACTGCTGATACCCAGCAATCGAACCAGATCGCCCCAGCCATAACGAATCATCACCGTGGCGATCTCGTGCAATCGCGGCAGGTCACGCATTACTGAAATAGTTTCCCAGAGCATGGCTTTATTGTTTGGAATCAGTCATGCCTAGAGTGTATCGCGCCGACAGCGCATGTGCTGTCGGTTCTGTTGGTTGGATCCGTTCAGACAATCAGGAACGCAGTCGATCGCTTTGCCGTTTGAGTGAATCGGACAAGGCGGACAGTACGCCGCTCGCCACTTGCGACAAGCGCTCGGTCGCCACGCTCGCCGATTCGCTCAGACCCGCCCGCCCGGCCTCGCCACCGGCTTTCACGCCGCTCGCCAACTGCTGCAGGGCCTCACGTACCTGTTCACCGGTGCGCGTTCCACTGTATTTCAGATGGTCGCTCAAATAGCCCAGTTCTTCCTTCAGCTTGCCGCCGGACTGGCTGGCGGTCTGCCTGAGGGTATCGACCAACTGGGTTTCCAGATCGCGCAATTGCTCCAGACTGGCTTTCAGTTCGTTGTCCTTGAACGCCCGTCCCTGCTCGACCGCTTCACGTACCGAATAGGACACTGCTTGCGCTGCGCTGCCCACAGCGTCATCCAGACCCGATACCGCCTGCCTGAGTCCATCCCTGATCTCGCCGCCGCGCGCGGTCAGGCCACTGCCGACACCGGATGAGATCGCAGTGACGATCTCACGCACATTCTGCAACGCCATCCGCCGCTCATGCAGGGCACGCGCAGTCAACTCGCGCACCCGCTCACGCAGGTCAGGTTCGGACGCTGCAGCCGCAGCCTCGTCATGCCATTGCGCCAGCTGCTCACTTTCATGGATACTGGTCTCGTTCGAAGCGGGGATATTCGATTCATTCATGGTGGAACCCTCATGATCAAGATTCGCCAAAATTGGCCGTTTCCTATTTCAACTATAGAGCAGATTGTGACCCCATGAAGCCTGTCGCCCTGTCAGCCCTGCTGGCTTTGCTGCTGATTCCGGCCGCCTACGCCAGCGCGCCATCCGAAGACATTCCAATCTATGCCGTCAGCCTGGTGGGCAGCCCGTATCTGCTTGGCGGCACCTCGCCTGAAACCGGGCTCGACTGCAGTGGCTTCGTCGGCCATGTGTTCAAGCAAACAGCCGGAATGAACCTGCCACGCGACAGCCGGGCCATCAGCGAAATGTCCCAGCCGCTTGTGCCAGCCGACATCCGGCCGGGTGATCTGGTTTTCTTCAACACGCTCAACCGTGCGTTTTCCCATGTCGGGATTTATCTGGGCGATGATCGTTTTGTGCACGCGTCCAGTAGCCGCACCGGTTCAGTCATGGTGTCCAGCCTGCGCGACCTCTACTGGCAGGAGCGCTTTGAAGGTGCCCGGCGCGTCGCTCCTTTGAGCCCCAGTGCCGCCCAAACGGCTTATGCCGACCTGGAATAGATTCACGACCGGTTTAACCAACTGGCGCCAGCTGCTGCTGGCCGTCTTGCTGCCAGCAAGCCTGGCCCACGCGGCCACCGACCTGACTTTTGAAAGTGCCGAGCGCGTCAACGAAGGCAGCCTGAATTTTCTGCAGACCGTGCCAACCAAGCCTGTACACCACCATCAAAACCATATTCGCATCCACGCCGACAGCCTGGAATCCGGCTGGGTCAGCCTGTCGCAATGCCATGACAACCTCGATGCCGTGCCCAACCTGCAGATCACCTTCCGGGAAAATTTTGTACGCGATCTCAAGGTGGTGTCCGCTGATCGCATTGGGCAAGCCTGGGTCGAGGGCCCCAGCGTGCAACTGCTGAATATCGAACCCGGGGCGCGCTTGTGTCTCTCAGCGCTTACCCGGGCGCTGCGCAACACGGGCAATGGCTACTTCAACCTGAGCAGCGGCCCCTACATGCGCAAGTTTCTGGATGGCTATTACCCGATGCGGGTGAGCCTGGACATCGACTACCCGGCGAAGCATTTGAGGCTGATCGACATTGCGCCGCCCGCGCAGCCCGGGCTGGTGCTTGACGAGCGTCCAGGCACGCTGCATCTCGAAGCGCTGTTCGAGGGTGAATTGCAATTCCTGATCCAGTTCGACACGCCATAACACCCCCCTTTTTATATTTTCTTGAATGTTATTGATAACGGTTATCATTTCCAGTACGATTAAAGTCATCTGATGATTTGATGGATGACTCCTATGAAACCCACCCGCTTACTGTTCATTTTCACGCTGGCCATCGCTTCCCTGCCTGCCCTGGCCGAGGAAGTGGTTGTCTATTCCGCACGCAACGAACAGCTCATCAAGCCGCTGTTCGATGCCTATACCCGCGACACCGGGGTGCAGATCAAGTTCATCACCGACAAGGAAGGCCCGCTGATGGCGCGCCTGAAAGCCGAAGGCAGGAACACCCCCGCAGACATGCTGCTGACGGTCGATGCCGGCAACCTGTGGCAAGCTTCAGAAGAAAACCTGCTGCGCCCGATCCAGTCGAAAACCCTGCTGGCCAATATCCCCGCCCACCTGCGTGACCCCGACAATGAATGGTTCGGCCTGTCGGTACGCGCCCGCACGCTGGTCTACAACACCAGCAAGGTGAAACCCGCCGACCTCTCCACCTACGAAGACCTGGCCAACCCGAAATGGAAGGGCCGCCTCTGCCTGCGCACCTCGAAGAAGGTCTACAACCAGAGCCTGGTGGCGATGATGATCACCGAATACGGCGAAGACAAAACCGAAGACATGGTGCGCGGCTGGGTTGCCAATCTGGCCACCTCACCGTTCCCTGACGACACCAAGGCGATGGAAGCCGTGGCCGCCGGACAGTGCGACGTCACCCTGGTCAACACCTATTACTTTGGCCGGCTGATGGAGAAAACCCCCAATCTGCCGCTCGGTATTTTCTGGCCGAACCAGGCTTTGAAGAACAAGGCGGCCGGTGTGCACGTCAACGTCTCCGGTGCCGGCGTCACACGCTATGCGAAAAACCCGGCGGGCGCGCAGAAGCTGATCGAGTGGCTGTCCTCGGACAAGGCACAGAATCTGTACTCCGACGTCAACCTGGAATATCCGGCCAACCCCAAAATTGCGGCTGACAAGACCGTGGCGGCCTGGGGTGCTTTCAAGCAAAACCTGATCAACGTAAAAGAGGCTGGCAGCCTGCAGGTCAAGGCCGTAAAATTGATGGATCGTGCCGGCTACAAATAAGACGATTCATCAATGACATGATCCATGGCGCCGCTTAACCCTGCTTCACGCTCAAAAACGCCCTCAGCGGGCGTTTTTGTTTGGCCCCGCCTCAGCGGCTGGATGCTGTTCGCCCTGCTGGTCGCCGCGCTGGTGCTGGTGCCGGTCGCGGTGACCTTCTCCTCCTTTGCCCATACCGAGGGCGACACGCTCGCACATCTGACCGAGTTCGTGCTGCCCGAACTGGTGGGCAACACGATCTGGCTGGTGCTGGGCGTGGGGCTCGGCGTCAGCGTGCTGGGCGTCTCGCTGGCCTGGCTGGTGGCGATGTGTGATTTTCCCGGACGGCGTCTGTTCAACTGGGCGCTGCTGCTGCCGCTGGCACTGCCGGCCTATGTCACGGCGTTCGTCGCGATCGGCCTGCTGGATTTCACCGGTCCGCTACAAACAGCTTTACGTGAAGCTTTTGGGCCGCTGAAGCTGCCGGAAATCCGCTCGCGCGGCGGCGTCATACTGGTGATGTCGCTGGCGCTCTATCCTTATGTGTACCTGATCGCCAGGAACGCGTTTGCCACTCAGGGCGCAATTGCCCTGGAAGCCGCGCAGTCACTCGGACTCTCCCGCACCCAGGGCTTTTTCCGCGTAGCGCTGCCGATGGCGCGACCCTGGATCGCCACCGGCCTGATGCTGGCGTTGATGGAAACGCTGGCCGATTTCGGCACCATGGCGATCTTCAACTACGACACCTTCACCACCGCCATCTACAAGGCCTGGTACAGCCTGTTTTCCCTGCCTGCCGCCGCGCAGCTCGCCTCGATCCTGATTCTGTTTGTTCTGGTTGCCGTGGTATTCGAGCAGCGCTCGCGCATGAAGATGCGTTATGGCGCAGTCGGCCGCAGCGCCGCGTCGCGCCGCATCCGGCTTTCACCGATGCTGGCCGCGCTGGCACTGCTCTACGCCAGCACCGTTTTAGCCATTGCCTTCATCATCCCGGTGACCCAGCTTGCCCTGTGGGCGCGCGACGTCATCGCCGACGACCTCGACGCCCGTTACTGGGCGTTTGCCTCGCATTCGCTACTGCTGGCCGGCATGGGTGCGCTGATGGTGGTAATGGTCGCACTGTTGCTGGCCTATGCCGGGCGACGTCGCCCGGGCAACACCATGATGTGGACGCAACGCCTCGCCACCATCGGCTACGCCTTTCCCGGCGCGGTACTGGCGGTGGGGCTGTTCATCCCGGTGGCGTGGCTGGACAACTGGCTGATCGACAGCGGCCGTGCCTGGTTCGGTTTTGAAGGATACGAAATTCTCAAAGGTACGCTGCTGGTGATGCTGCTGGCCTATCTGGTGCGTTTTCTTGCGGTCGGTTTCGGCCCCATCGACAGCGGCCTGCACCGCATCACCCGCAACGTCGACGAAGCCGCACGCAACCTGGGCACCGGTTCAGCCGGCCTGCTCACCCGCGTGCACCTGCCGATGCTGCGCGCCAGCCTGCTGACCGCCGCCGCGCTGGTTTTCGTCGACATCATGAAAGAAATGCCGATCACCCTGATGACGCGCCCGTTCGGCTGGGACACGCTGGCCGTGCGCGTGTTTGAAATGACTTCGGAAGGCGAATGGGAACGCGCTGCCCTGCCTTCGCTCGCCATTGTCATTGCCGGTATCATTCCCATCATTCTCCTGAACTGGCGCGGAGCGCATTCTCATGGCTGAGTCCCCATGGCGGAACTGAATGGCTGAACTGATCCTTGATTCGGTTTCACAGTCGTACGGTGCCCGTAACATCATTACCGACCTTTCCTTCACCCTGCCCGAAGGGGCCATCGGCTGCCTGCTCGGGCCGTCGGGTTGCGGCAAGACCACTGCCCTGCGCTGCATCTCCGGATTCGAATCCATCCAGAGCGGCGAAATCCGCATCGGCGGTGAAGTCGTCAGCCTGCCCGACTGGATGCTGGCAGCCGAAAAACGCCGCGTCGGCATGGTGTTTCAGGATTACGCCCTGTTCCCGCACCTGTCTGTCGCGGCCAACGTCGGCTTTGGCCTGCGTGACATGCCCCGCTCTGCCCGGGAAGCACGTGTCAGCGAACTGCTGCAGCTGGTTGGGCTGGCGGCTCACGCCGACCAGTATCCGCACCAGCTTTCCGGCGGCCAGCAACAACGCGTGGCGCTGGCCCGCGCACTGGCACCGCGCCCACGCCTGATCCTGATGGACGAACCATTCTCCAACCTTGACGTTGAATTGCGCGAACGCCTGTCGCTCGAGGTGCGCGACATTCTTAAACGCGAAGCCACCACCGCGCTCATCGTCACCCATGACCAGAACGAAGCTTTCGCGCTGGCCGACTGGGTCGGCGTCATGCACGAAGGTCGGATTCAACAGTGGGACACGCCCTACAATCTGTATCACGAACCGGCCAACCGCTTCGTCGCCGATTTTGTCGGCCAGGGTGCCCTGGTCACCGGCGAAGTCCTCAACGACCATCAGGTGGAAATCGAACTCGGCGTGCTGGACGGCCATATTCCGGTCGAGTGTGATGCCCGCGGCTGCGACAAATGCGAGCGCAGTTGCCAGGTCGATGTGCTGTTGCGACCGGACGACATTGTTCACGACGACGACAGCCTGCTGCTGGCCGAAGTCGAGAACAAGGCCTTTCGCGGCGCCGATTTTCTCTACACCCTGAAGCTGCCGAGCGGCCAGCGTACCCTGTCGCTAGTCCCTTCGCATCACGATCACGCCATCGGCGAAAAAATCGGCATCAAACTGGCTGCCGATCACGTCGTGGTCTTCCGGCGCGAGTAAGCACCGATGGCCCCCTCACCTCTACGCGGCCTGTTATTCAATGTGGGGTTCGGTTTTACCGTCTCCCTGCTGCTGATGCTGGCAGTCATCGGATTGGGCGTCACCCAGATGGCGCAGCTCAACTCCGAACTGGAAAACGTGGTCTCGAAGAACAACGTCAAAACCCGGCTGGCGTCACAAATGCGCGACGCCATCCGCGACCGGCAGATGCTGATGCACAACATCGTGGTCACCAACGACCCATGGGAAAAGGACACCCTCTTTCTGCAGTTCCAGGAATATGGCGAGCGCTATTCCAAGGACCGCCAGCAGCTCGGCACCATGCTCAGCACGCCGGAAGAAAAAACGCTGATGCGTGAGATCGACGTCCTCACCGCCTTCAATCAGCCGATCATATTCAACGTGATCCAGCAGGCCCTCGACGAAAACAATTACAGCGCACTCAAGATCTTGCAGGAAGAGGCCATCCCCGTGCAAAGCGAATTGATGGAATCGCTCAACAGGATGAACCGGCTGCAGCGCGAGGATAACGAAACCGCACTCAGCAACACCTTTGTCGCGTATCAGGCCACCCGCAACCTGATGCTGGTGCTGGGCATTGTCGCCACGCTGCTGGCCTCACTGGTTGCCGTGCTGGTGAGCCGCCGCATGCTGACCCAGACGCATCAACTTGAAACCGAACGCAAAAAATACCAGACCCTGTTCGAAACCAATTCCGATGCCGTTGTCATCCTCGACGACAACGGCTTTACCGATTGCAACCCGGCGACCCTGTCCCTGTTTGGCATGGACTCGGTCGCCACGTTTCTGAGCACACCCATTCCGCAACTCGGCACCCCCATACAGGCCAATGGCATGGATGCCATGGAACATGCCATGCAATGGATAGGAACGGCACGCAACCAGGGGCACGCCGTCATGGACTGGGAGGGCGTGCGGCAGGATGGCTCCGTGTTCTCGGCCGAAATCGCCATGCACGCGATGCAGCTGGAAGGCAAACCCGTGATTCAGGCCATCATGCGCGACGTCTCCGCGCGGCGGGCAACCGAAGCTGCCAGGGAGGCCGCACGGGACGCCGCCATGAAAATGGCCCAGGCCAAAACCGAATTCGTCGCCAATGTCAGCCATGAAATCCGCACCCCGATGCATGGCATTCTGGGCATGAGCGGACTGCTGCTGAAAACACCGCTGGATGGGCAACAGCGCGAATACGTTTCCACGCTGAAAAGTTCGGCGGAAAGCCTGCTCCACATCATCAACGACATACTCGATTTTTCGAAAATCGAGGCCGGGAAACTGACGATCGAAGCCGTTGCCTTCTCGCCTGTCGACCTGATGCAGGGTGTCATTGCGCTGTTCCAGGCACGCGCACTGGAAAAGAACATCCAGCTCACCCTGAACCTGCCTGAGCAGCCCCCTGCTGCATTGCTGGGCGACCCCACCCGCACCCGCCAGATTCTGCTCAACCTGGTCGATAACGCCATCAAGTTCACCCACCAGGGCGAGGTCGAGTTGAGCGTGATTTTCGAAACGATCAAAGATGAAATCGGCTGCCGCTTCAAGGTGCGCGACAGCGGCATCGGCATGAGCCGCGAAACGCAAACGCGGTTGTTCCGGGCTTTCTCGCAGGCCGATTCATCCACCACGCGCCGCTATGGTGGAACCGGGCTGGGGCTCGCCGTCAGCCAGCAGCTGGCTGGCTTGATGGGCGGGCG
>CAYGMS010000071.1:0-2299 GCA_964350905.1 uncultured Thiobacillus sp.
ACGTAATATTTGGCAATCAACGATGCAATTGCCAAAGGGATGCCAGCAACTGCGATCTGCAAAGCTAGATCGTATAATGTATACCCATAGGAATAATATGCGGTGTTTGGCTGGGTTGCGAGCGCAGTAAAAGGCGATACGTATAGAATTCCGATCGCCTTGGATATTAAGATGCCGGCAGAACTGGTCAGCCCACCGGCAGGGCTGGTTCGGTGACTGGCCTGTCGGGCTCGGCAATAAAACGCGCAATGAATGCGCCCTCATAGCCCGCCGGCAGGGGAATGCTGACACGATGGCCGCTCCCCGGCGCGACGCTGACCGGAGAGCGGTCCTTGCCCAGCATGCTGGGTAGCGTCAGTTCCAGATTGCCGCTGGGGTGGATGACTTCGATGCGATCGCCAACCGAAAACCGGTTCTTCACCTCGATTTCAGCCAGGCCTTCTGCGTCATACGCCATGACATCCCCGACATACAGGCTGCGGTCCGATTCGGAATGGCTGCTCAGGTAGCTCTGGTATTCGCGATCCGGGTGGCGTTCGTAAAAACCGCCGGTATAACCGCGATTGGCCAGGCCATCAAGCTCGCGCAGCAGCGTCGGATCGAGCGGGCGACCAGCGACGGCATCGTCTATCGCCTGGCGGTAGGTCTGGCAGGTGCGCGCCACGTAATAAGGCGACTTGGTTCGGCCTTCGATCTTGAGCGAGTCGATGCCGATTTCCGTCAGCCGCTGCACGTGCTCGATGGCGCGCAGGTCTTTCGAGTTGAGGATGTAGGTGCCGTGCTCGTCTTGCTCGATCGGCATGTAGCTGCCGGCGCGTTTCTGTTCTTCCAGCAGATACACGTCGCCGTCCGGCGCCACCTGGGCGGAGTGGGTGTTGTACTCCCAGCGGCACGAGTTGGTGCATGCGCCCTGGTTGGGATCACGGTGGTTGAAGTAGCCTGAGAGCAGGCAGCGGCCGGAATAGGCGATGCACAGCGCACCATGGACGAAAACTTCGAGTTCCATGTCCGGGCATTCCTGGCGAATCTCGGCGACCTGGTCGAGCGACAGTTCACGCGACAGAATCACGCGCTTGATGCCAAGCTTTTTCCAGAACCGTACCGCCGCGTAGTTGACGGTGTTGGCCTGCACCGAAAGGTGGACCGGCATATCCGGCCAGGTTTCGCGAATCATGTCGATCAGCCCCGGATCGGCCATGATCAGCGCGTCCGGCTTGAGCGCGACAACCGGCGCCATGTCCGCCAGGTAGGTTTTCAGTTTGCTATTGTGCGGGAAGATGTTGCTAACGACGTAGAACTGCTTGCCCCGGCTGTGCGCGGTGTCGATGCCGATTCCCAGCGCCACTTCATCGCGGAAGCTGTTGTTGCGCACGCGCAGGCTGTAGCGCGGCTGGCCGGCGTACACCGCATCGGCGCCGAAGGCGAGTGCCGTTTCCAGCATGGTTTGCGAGCCGGCGGGAGCCAGTAACTCAGGTTGACGTAGCGCGGAGGGTTTCAAATGGAATGACCGGGGCGGGTAGAAGAATAAAGCCAACCAGCACGCATGACTTTAGGGCGCTGGAATCAGACTGGCTATTTTAAACGGATTCACCCTTGCGCCCATTCTGCCCATGCGAACAGGAAAATCCGTATCAATACTGCACCACCGCCGGATCGAGGCTGCGCCACAGATACCAGGTGGCAACCGTGCGCCAGGGCGCATGACGCTCGCCATGCTGGCGCAGCGCCTTGGGCGTGGGCCGCTCGTGATTCAGGTAATGCAGGGCAACGGCTTTCTGCAGGCCGCTGTCATCAACCGGCCAGACATCGGGGCGGCGCAGGCTGAAAATCAGGAACATCTCGGCGGTCCAGCGGCCGATGCCGCGCACATCGGTCAGTTCGCCGATGACCGTCTCATCATCCATTTCCACCCAGCGTGCGGGCTCGACGCGGCCATCGACAAAATGTCCGGCCAGATCGTGCAGGTATTCGGCTTTGCGGCGCGACAGACCACAGGCAGCCAATGCGGCCTGTTCCAGGGTGACGATATGGGCGGGCGTTACCTGCTGCGCATATTCGGCGAAGCGCGCCCACACGCTGTCGGCGGCCTTGACCGAGATCTGCTGGCCGACGATGGCACGGGCGAGGGTTTGAAACGGATCACCGCGATTGGCCAGGACAGCTTCCGGATAACGGGCGATGAGTTCGGCCATCACCGGATCGGTTGCAGCGAGTTCGGTGCAGGCGGTGGGCCAGTAGGCGGGCGGTTGTGTCTTCATGAAAATCTTTTATCCGCGAAGGGCGCGAAGGAACGCGAAGG
>CAYGMS010000071.1:2399-9325 GCA_964350905.1 uncultured Thiobacillus sp.
CGCGAAGGAACGCGAAGGGTAAAACAAGAATGCTTTGGGGTTTCTTCGCGTTCCTTCGCGCCCTTCGCGGACAAGCTCTTCCCGAATCACAACAAGATAATGTCGTATTGTTCCTGCGGATACGTGGTCTCGACCTGCAGCGACACCGGCTTGCCGATGAAATCGATAAGCTGGGCGAGGCTGCCGGACTCTTCGTCGAGGAACTGGTCGATGACGCTTTGCGCGGCGACGATGCGATATTCACGCGCCTCGAACTGGCGCGCCTCACGCAGGATTTCACGCAGCACGTCGTAACACACGGTTTGCGCGGTCTTGATCTCGCCGCGTCCGCTGCAGGTGGGGCATGTCTCACACAGGATATGCGCCAGGGATTCACGGGTGCGCTTGCGCGTCATCTCGACCAGGCCCAGCGCAGAGAAGCCGCTGACGGTGGTGCGGGTGGGATCGCGTGCCAGGATTTTCTTCAGTTCGGTCAGCACCGCTTCCTGGTGCTCGGCGTTATCCATGTCGATGAAATCGATGATGATGATGCCGCCCAGATTGCGCAGGCGCAATTGCCGGGCGATGGACTGTGCCGCTTCGAGGTTGGTCTTGAAGATGGTGTCGTCGAAGTTGCGCGCACCGACGAAGCCGCCGGTATTGACGTCAACCGTGGTCAGCGCCTCGGTCTGATCGAAGATCAGGTAGCCGCCTGATTTCAGATCAACGCGTCGTCCCAGCGCCCTGGCGATTTCATCCTCGATGGCGTGCAGATCGAACAAGGGACGATCTGCACCATAGTGCTGCAATTTTTCAAGCACGGCCGTCGTGTAGTTCTGCGCAAATTCAGTCATGCGCTGATAGGTTTCGCGCGAGTCGACCAGAATGCGGGCGGTATCGCGGTTGACGAAGTCGCGTAGCACACGCAGCGACAAATCAAGATCCTGATACAGCAGGCACGGCACAACACTATCGCCACGCGCCTGAATACTGCCCCACAGGCGCCGCAGGTACTCGATGTCGGCCCGCATTTCGATGTCTTCTGCGGTTTCGGCCATGGTGCGCACGATAAAGCCACCCGTGGTGCCCTCAGGCATCAACGCATGCAGTTTCTGGCGCAACAGTTCACGCTCTTCCTCGCCTTCGATTTTCTGCGAAATGCCGATATGCGTTTCCTGCGGCAGATACACCAGATAACGCCCGGCGAAACTGATCTGGGTGGAAAGCCGCGCGCCCTTGGTGCCAATCGGATCCTTGATCACCTGCACCATCAGGCTCTGGCCTTCATGCAGAATCTGCTCGATGGGACGCTCAGGGTCGGTGCCATGGCGCTCTTCCCAGATGTCCGCCACATGCAGAAAGGCTGCACGTTCCAGGCCGATGTCGATAAAGGCCGACTGCATGCCCGGCAGTACGCGCACCACGCGCCCCATGTAGATATTGCTGACCAGCCCCCGGCACTGCGCGCGTTCGATATGCAGTTCCTGCACCGAGCCCAGATGCAGCACGGCGACCCGCGTTTCCTGCGGGGTTACGTTGACGAGTATCTCTTCGCTCATGGCACCAGCTTATTCAATTTCCAGATCAAAAATGACGCGATGAGGCCAAGGCCCAGAAAGTCAGTTTTGATTTGGGAACGAGATAAATTGGGTCGGAATCAAATGGAGAAACCGAAATGTCGCAACAAAACTGTTGTGTCATATAACGGCAAACCCATGATGCCACTGTAGCTGCCATCGATACGTTTGATAAATGCGCTGGCGCGCCCCTGAATGGCATAGGCCCCGGACTTGCCAAGATGCTCGCCGGTTTCAAGGTAACGTGCGATGGCCGCGGCATCAAGTTCATCAAACGTCACCCGACTGGACGACAGGCAGCATTCCATTCGGCCTTCATGCGTCATCGCCACGGCGGTGTGAACCAGGTGTTCGCGCCCGGACAAACAGGCCAGCATGGCCTCAGCCTCACTGCGGTCAGCCGGTTTGCCCAGAATCGCATCGTCAATTTCGATGACGGTATCCGCCCCCATCACCGGAAACCGCAGCAGATGACGCGCTTCCACTGCACACCAGCCGCCGGCTGCCTTTTCGGTGGCCATGCGCTGCGCAAAATCGGCCGCAAGCTCGTTTGCGTTCGGGATTTCCATGACATCCATGCGGCCTGCTACCGAACGCAAGGGCAACACGTCGAAAGCAATCCCGATCTGCTTTAACAGGTCACGGCGCCGGGGCGACTGCGAGGCCAGATAAATTCGTTTATCAACCAGCATAAATTCCCTGCATGAACATAAAAGCCATCAATCCCGATGGTAAGGGTGCCCCTTGATGATACACACCGCCCGGTATAACTGCTCGGCAAGTATCACCCGTGCCATGGCATGCGGCAACGTCAGTTTCGACAAGCCCATCAGCTTGCCAGCACGCTCTTTCACGCGGTCATCCAGACCATCGGCTCCGCCGATGACAAATGCCGGCGACACACCCTCTGCCATCCAGGTTTGCAGCCATCCCGCCAGTTCTCGCGTGGTCACCTGCTTGCCGCGCTCGTCGAGTACCACCGGCACGCTGCCATTCGGCAAGACGGCCAGGATCCGGTCCGCTTCCAGTTGCCGCGCCCGCGCACCGTCCTCCCCGGCCACGCGATGTCCTGGCTTGATCTCGCTCAACAGCAGCGGCAGATCCGGGGGCATGCGGCGCGCATAGTCGTCATAGCCGGCATTGATCCAGGCGGGCATCTTGTGGCCGACGGCGATCAGATGCAGTTTCACCCGGCCCGCTCCCAACGCCATCCCGCGGCACGTTCAGGGCGAACGGTTCGTGATTGGGCGGGTTCGTGCCGAGTCCCGACTGGATACGCACGCAGCATCAAGCTGATCAGGCCTGATTAGTGGTCGGCCTGGATATGACGCGCGCGGGCGGCTTCGCCTGCACCCCACAACTCTTCCAGGTTGTAATGCGCGCGCGCGGCAGGCTGCATGACATGGACGATCACTTCGCCAAGGTCGAGCAGCACCCATTCACCGGTCTCTTCGCCCTCCGTGTTGCCCACGTATTCGCCAGCTTCTTTCATCTTGACGCGCACATTGTCCGCGAGTGCGCGCGTTTGACGGTTGGACGTGCCACTGGCAATCACCATGCACTCGAACAGCGAGGTGAGTTTGCTGGTGTCGAGCACGGAGATGTCCTGTGCCTTGACGTCTTCAAGTGCGTCAACAACTAATTTGATTTTGGCTTCAATGTTCATGTCTGTCTGTAAAGTTGATGTTCGTGAATGTAGTTAAGCACAGCATCAGGCAGCAGATAACGCACGCTGCCTTGCTGGCTCAGAATATTGCGGATGGCCGTCGCCGAGATTTCCAGTGGCGTCATCTGCTGAAACCACACCGATCCTGCGGGCCCGGCTGTCGAATGATCGGCCACCTGGCGCTGTAAAACCTCGCTTTTCAGCGGTTCCTGCATGGCATCGGGCTGCAACAACCGCGCACCGGGGCGGGTCACGACGGCAATGTTTGCCAGCTCAAACAACTGCTGCCAGTGGTGCCAGCTTGCCAGCCCGAGAAAGGCATCGGCTCCCAGCAACAGCCACAGGGGGCGTTCCGACCCCAGTTCTTCACGCAGCGAGGTGAGCGTGTCCACCGTGTAGCTCGGCTGTTCACGCTGCACTTCGCGCGCATCCACCGCAAAAAACGGGTTGCCTGCGATGCCGCAACGCACCATTTCCAGGCGATGCATCGCGGCGCTACGCGGTGACTCGCGGTGCGGCGGTTGCCCGGCAGGAACAAACAGCACCCGGCTCAGGCCCAGTGCAAGCGCCATTTCCTCGGCCAGACGCAAATGGCCGAAGTGGATCGGGTCGAAAGTGCCGCCGAAAATTCCGATGGGTTGTGAAGGGGGAAGGGTAAAGGGGGAAGGGTGGTACGTTGCGAGGCTATCTACCTTACCCGCATCCCTTCCCGCTTCTCCTTTCACGTCGCCTCCTTCACGATCCCCGGAAGCCGTCATTTAGCCGCGAACGTGTCCGTCGCCCAGCACCACCCACTTCTGGCTGGTCAGCCCTTCCAGCCCGACCGGGCCGCGTGCGTGAATCTTGTCGGTGGAAATACCAATTTCCGCACCCAGGCCATATTCAAAGCCGTCGGCAAAGCGGGTGGAGGCATTGACCACCACGCTGGCCGAATCGACCTCGCGCAGGAAACGCCGCGCCCGGCCGTAGTCTTCGGTGACGATGGCGTCAGTGTGCTGCGAGCCATAAGTGTTGATATGGTCCATCGCCGCATCGAGATCGTCGATCACCTTGACGGCGATGATCGGGCCAAGATATTCCTCGGACCAGTCGGCTTCGACCGCCGCTTTCAATTTGTCTGCGGCCACACCCGCGCTTTGCAGAATGGCCATGGCTTCGGGACAAGCACGCATTTCCACGCCCTTGCCTGCCAGCACCTGACCGATCTCGGGCAGCACCCTGGCCGCGACCCCGCGCGCCACCAGCAGCGACTCGGTAGTGTTGCAGGTGCCATAGCGCTGGGTCTTGGCGTTTTCGACGATTTTCACCGCCTTGGCCAGATCCGCGCGGTCGTCCACATACACGTGACAGTTGCCGTGCAGATGCTTGATCACCGGGACCCTTGCCTCGGCAGTCACACGCTCGATCAGGCCCTTGCCGCCGCGTGGCACGATGACATCGACATAGTCCTTCATGGTGATGAGCTCACCGACAGCAGCGCGATCGGTGGTCTCGATCACCTGCACCACGCCATCGGGCAAGCCGGCGGCTTTCAGGCCTTCGCGCACGCAGGCCGCGACGGCCTGATTGGAATGCAGCGCCTCGGAGCCGCCACGCAGGATTGCGGCGTTGCCGGACTTGAGGCACAGGCCGGCAGCATCCGCCGTGACGTTGGGACGCGCCTCGTAAATGATGCCGACGACGCCGAGCGGCACGCGCATCTTGCCCACCTGGATGCCAGACGGACGAAACTTCAAGCCATCGATTTCGCCCACCGGATCGGGCAATGCCGCGATCTGCTCCAGTCCTTCGGCCATCCCGGCCACGCCTTTTTCATTGATCTGCAGGCGATCGAGCAGCGCGGCGTCGAGACCGCTGGCGCGTGCCTGCTCCATATCGCGCGCGTTGGCTTCCAGCAGTTTGGCGGCATCGCGCCGGATCGCCGCGGCAATTGCCAGCAACGCGCTGTTCTTCTGGTTGGTGTCGGCGCGGGCAATGGCACGCGAGGCTTCGCGCGCCTGTTTGCCCACCGTTTGCATATAACTTTTGATATCCATCATCTTGTCCTATTGCTGTTCTGTCCCGCGTCAGGCACGGCAAGCGCCAGCCCCATGCGCAACAAGGTATCCCAGGGATCGCCGACGCGCTCCAGGCCTTTGGCCTGGCGGTCGATCAGCGCCAGATCGGCCAGTGCGATCTCGACCTGAACCAGGCTCAGCCGCTTCAGCGCCCGCTCGATCTGCGGGGCGCGCTGCTTGTCACGCCCCCACAAGGTCCGCATCACGCCGGACAGCGCATCACCCTGAGCCAGGGCTGATTTTAGCCTGAGCAACAGGCGCACCGCCGACGATACCTGCCACAGGATCGCCGGCACCGCTTCGCCCGCATCCCGGAGATCAGTCACAATCTGCGCGAAACGCGCGCCATCGCCCGCATACAAGGCGTCCTGCAGGGCATCGGCTTCGAGCCGGCTGACATCCACCACGGCATGCTCGACGTCGGCCAGCGTCACTGTTCCCGGCGGCAGTAACAACGCGAGTTTGTCGATTTCCTGCTGCGCCGCCAGCAGGTTGCCCTCGACCTGGTCGGCCAGAAACGCCAGCGCCGCGCGCTCGGCCCGCAAACCCTGCTTGACCAGCCGCCGCTCGATCCAGCCCGGCAGGGCGGCACGCTCAATGGGTCGCGCTTCAACCACCGTACCTGCTTTTGCCAGTGCGGCAAACCAGCGCGACTGCATGGCTTTCCAGTCCATTCCAGGCAGGCTGATCAGCGTAAGCGTATCCGGCGGCAGTTTGGACGCATAAGCTTCCAGCGCCTTGGCTCCATCCACGCCGGGTTTACCCGAAGGGATGCGGATTTCAGTCAAACGGCGCTCGGCAAACAGCGAAAGATTGTCGCCCCCCGCCGCAATGTTTTGCCAGTTGTAGCGGCCCTGCACGGTGTAAACCGTGCGCTCGCCATGGCCTGCCGAGCGCGCCGCCGCACGAATGAGATCACTGGCTTCCTGGGCCGCCAGCGGTTCATCGCCCACCACCACATACAGCGCGGCCAGGCCGCGCGCGAGTTGGTCGGGCAGACGCTCAGCCGGGATGTTCAATGTTAATGCCCGTTGCCGGGGCTGATGCTTTGCAGACGGCGCACAATCCGCAGTGCAGCGCTGTCTTCCATGTCACGGTACAACAACTGCTCTTCCGACCCCTTGGCCAGCAGCAGCGTATCGTCGTAAGTCAAATCGCGGCTCAGGTCGAGAGTTTCGGCCGCCGCCCAAACCCGCCCGTCCTTGCCGCCGACAGAATAAGTCAGCTTCAGGCCCAGCCGGTATTCCGTCACGCGGCCCGCACCAGACAGCGAGAGAATGGTCTTGCTGCGTTCTTCCTGGCCCAGCTTCAGCACGGCCTCGGCCTCTTCCGCAGTCGCGGACAAACGCGTGACCTTGTTCGAGGCCAGCAAACTGCGGACGCGTTGTGCCACCACGCCACCAGACGATGTATCGATATACAGGCTGGTAAACGGCATGCCATCCAGCCGGCGCAGCTGGAAGCCGCATCCCGCAGCCAGTGCCACAGGCAGGGCAGCAATAAAGAGTCGACGGTTCATATGACGATATTAACCAAACGCCCCGGCACCACCACCACTTTTTTCGGCGGCTGGCCTTCCAGATACTTCTGCACCGACTCACTGGCCAGCGCAGCGGCCTCGATGGCGGCCTTGTCAGCCGTCGCCGC